>CAMNHS010000049.1 GCA_946539635.1 uncultured Prevotellaceae bacterium | reverse complement strand
GTTAAAAAGGGAGTTAAAGTAAGGAGTTAAAAAGGGAGTTAAAGGGGGAGTTAAAGGGGAAGTTAAATTATTGTCTTGTCGTTTTTGATTTCCTCAAGGGTTATTCCTAAGCAGTGAGCAAAGATTGCTTCACGGGCATACAGGCCGTTTTGTGCCTGTTGTATGTAGTATGCATGTGGATCGTCATCTACGTCGTATGCTATTTCGTTGACACGAGGTAATGGGTGAAGAATCTTCATGTTGTCCTTTGTCTTATGGAGCATCTCGCGATTGAGGACATATACGTTCTTTACCTTCTCATATTCCATGAGGTCAGAGAAACGTTCCTTCTGCACGCGTGTCATATATATAATGTCTGCATCGGCAATAATGTCTTCATTGAAGTCTGTATGCTCAATATATCTTATTCCGTGCTCCTGGCAATATATCTTGTACTCTTGTGGCATAGCCAACTCCTCGGGTGCAACGAAATGGAACGTTGGGTTGAAATGACGCATCGCTGTTATCAGCGAGTGTACTGTTCTGCCATATTTCAGGTCGCCAACGAGATATATGTTCAGATTCTCCAATGTCCCTTGTGTCTTATATATGGAATACAGGTCCAGCAGACATTGTGAAGGATGCTCGTGTGCTCCGTCCCCAGCATTCACAATAGGCACTGGAGCTATTTCTGAGGCATATTGTGCAGCACCCTCTATATAGTGACGCATGGCTATGATGTCAGCATAGTTGGACACCATGAGTAGTGTGTCTTTTAGCGTTTCGCCTTTTGTGCCACTGGTGATTTTTGGGTCAGCAAAGCCTATTACACGAGCTCCAAGCCTGTTTGCTGCTGTCTCGAAAGACAGACGTGTACGGGTACTGGGCTCGAAAAAGAGGGTAGCGACAATCTTGCCTTTTAGTAATTCACGATTAGGATGTTTTTCAAACTCCTCTGCCATACTAATCAGATGGAGGAGTTCTTCTTTGGTAAAGTTTGAAATGGTTACAAAGTCCATGTTGTTGTCATAAATTTCGTGCAAAAATACTAAAAGATTAACGAAATAGGATTGAGGGTCCAGTCTTTTTAGTTTTTTTAACAAGAAAAATAATGTGAAAGTGGAACTTGACCTATGTCATTCTTCAATTTTTATTATCTTTGCAACAAAATAAGTTTTCAATATTGATGAGACGTAAATTCGTTATAACTCTTTGGTCAATACTGGCAACCATTGTATGTTTTGTCGGTGTTGTTGTCTTTTTGATATGGAATGGTCTTATAGGCTATATGCCTGATATGGAAGACCTGCAGAATCCTGTTGACCGTTTCGCTTCTCAGGTATATACCGCCGATGGTAGGTTGATGGGAATGTGGAATGTGGGAAACCAAAATCGCATACATGTTGATTTCAATAAGATAAGTCCTTATGTCATAGAAGCCTTAGTGGCTACTGAGGATGCCCGTTTCTATGAACATTCTGGTGTTGATTTTGTTGCTATAGGCAGAGCATTGGTAAAGCGTGGTATCATGGGCCAGCAGAGTGCTGGTGGTGGTTCTACCATTACGCAGCAGTTGGCAAAGCAGTTGTATTCATCAAGGGCTCACAGCACAAGGGAACGTCTGATGCAGAAGCCTATAGAATGGATTATCGCTATAAAACTGGAGCGTAATTTCACCAAGGAAGAAATCGTTACGATGTATCTTGATCAGTTTGATTTCCTGCATAATGCTGTCGGTATTAAGAATGCAGCAAATACATATTTCTCCAAGGAACCAAAAGACCTGACGCTTGAAGAGTCTGCAATGTTGGTTGGATTGTGTAAGAATCCTTCATATTTCAATCCAAGACGTTATGAAGAACGTTGTAGAGAGCGTCGTAATGTGGTGCTTCAGCAGATGGAGAAAGCAGGATATATATCCCATGCACAGTATCGTGAAAGTTCAGAAAAACCTCTCGGACTTAAATTCAAGCAAAAGGAGGTTACTGCTGGTATTGCACCATATTTCAGAGAGTATCTGCGTAAATATATGATGATGGAGCATCCACGCAGAGAAAACTATCCTTCGTGGAATTATACTAAGTTCTATATCGATTCTGTCGCATGGGCTAATGATCCTTTGGCAGGATGGTGTAACAAAAATCTAAAGAAAGACGGCACACCTTATGATGTTCATAAGGATGGCTTGAAGATTTATACAACTATCGACAGCCGCATGCAGAAATATGCAGAGCAGGCTATGCTTGAGCATCTTGCAAAATATCTGCAGCCAGCCTTTACGAGTGCTAACAGGTCAAAGCCAAATGCTCCTTTCTCGAGCTATACTTCCAAGGCACAGGTTGATGCCATCCTGGAGCGAAGCATAAGAAACAGTCCGCGTTGGTACAGAATGAGGGATGCCGGATATAGCGAGAAGGAAATACGTGAATCGTTCTATAAGAAGACAGAGACATCTCTATTCTCTTACAAGGGAATGATAGACACTACGATAACTCCTTTCGACTCTATCAGATATATCAAGTCTTTCCTGCGTTCCGGTTTCTGCTCTATGGAGACAAAGACAGGACAGGTAAAGGCTTATGTGGGAGGTGTTGACTTCTTTAACTTTGAGTATGATATGGTAGGTGAGGGCAGACGTCAGGTAGGTTCTACCATCAAACCTTATCTCTATTCTCTTGCTATGGAGAATGGTATGACGCCATGCGACCCTATTTCCAACTCTTCAGCGTATAGCAGCTGGCATGTTAAGGGAGCCGGTGGCGGTACATTGCCTCTTCGTAGTGCTCTGAAGAGGTCTCTCAATGGTGCTTCTACGCAGTTGATGAAACGCTTCTCTTATGATGGAAGAGTATTCAAGGAATTCCTAACAAGAAACTATGGCATAAACCTTCCAGGTGTTGATCCAACTCCTACATTGTGTCTTGGTTCGTGTGAGATATCTCTTCTTGAAATGGTCAGCGCATATACAGCATTCGCCAATCAGGGTATTCGTTGTGCTCCATTAATGGTAACACGCATCGAAGATAGGACAGGACAGGTGCTGGCTCGTTTCGAACCTCGTGTCAACGAAGCTATTTCTGCAGAATCATCATATAAGATGCTCGATATGCTTCAGGGTGTTATAGATGGAGGTACTGGTAGCCGTCTAAGATATGCTCACGGCATTAAGGCAGCATTGGCAGGAAAGACTGGTACTACAAACCTTCAGTCTGACGGATGGTTTATGGGTATTACTCCAAGCCTTGTGTCTGGATGTTGGGTAGGTGGTGAAGACCGCGACATACACTTCGACAACACTTATATGGGACAGGGCGCTACAATGGCATTGCCAATATTTGCATACTATATAAAGAAGGTATTTGCAGATACCACATTGCCATACCGACCAGAAGAACAATTCGAAATACCTGAATTCTTTAATCCTTGTGCCAAAGATACTGACATAGGTCTTGAAGATGACTACAGTATAGAAGATGTGTTTGAATAATTTAAAGTTTAATATAATTTTAATACTAACCTGTTATGATTAAATCATTCAATGACAAGAATTTCCTGCTTGAGACAGAAACTGCGCAGGAACTGTATCACAACCATGCGGCAAAGATGCCGATTATTGACTATCACTGCCATTTGATTCCTCAGATGGTGGCAGAAAATAAGCGTTTTGAATCAATAGCCCAGATATGGCTCATGGGTGACCACTATAAGTGGCGTGCTATGCGTTCCAATGGTGTTGACGAACGTTTCTGTACAGGTAAAGATACCAGTGATTGGGAGAAGTTTGAGAAGTGGGCAGAAACAGTACCATATACCTTCCGTAACCCTCTTTATCATTGGACACACCTTGAGCTTAAGACTGCTTTCGGTATTACTGAGACTTTGAATCCAGAGAATGCTCGCGCAATCTTTGATAAGTGTAACGACATGATAAAGAATGACCCAAAGTTTACTCCGCGTGGACTGATGGAGCACTATCATGTTGAGACAGTATGTACTACCGACGATCCTGTTGATACCCTTGAGTGGCACGATATAGTTGCTGCTGATGCTTCTTGCAAGACCCGTATGATTCCTGCATGGCGTCCTGATGCTGCTATGAATATTGAGGCTGCTACATGGAAGGGCTATATTGAAAAACTGGAGCAGGTTTCTGGCGTAGAAATAAAGAAATTTGCCGATATGGTAAATGCTCTCCAGAAGCGTCACGATTTCTTTGCTTCAAAGGGTTGTAAGTTGTCTGATCACGGTATTGAGGAGTTCTATGACGAGCCATATACCGATGCTGAGATTGATGCCATCATGCAGAAGGCTCTCTCTGGCAAGACACCAACTGTTGCTGAGCAGCGTCAGTTCAAGCATGCATTCCTGAAGGAAATGGCAATCATGGACTATAATGCTGGTTGGACACAGCAGTTCCACTATGGTGCTATCCGTAACAACAATACCAAGATGTTCAACCAACTGGGTGCAGATACTGGTTTCGACTCTATTGGTGAGTTCACAACAGCAAAGGCTTGCTCACACTTCCTTGACGAATTGAATGTTCAGGGTAAGCTAACAAAGACAATCCTCTATAACCTCAACCCTTGTGCAAACGAGGTTCTTGCTACTATGCTTGGTAACTTCCAGGACGGCTCTTGCCCTGGTAAGATACAGTGGGGTTCAGGATGGTGGTTCCTCGACCAGAAGGATGGTATGGAGAAGCAGATGAATGCTCTCTCTTTGCTTGGTCTGCTCAGCCGTTTCGTTGGTATGTTGACAGACTCTCGTTCTTTCCTGTCATATCCACGTCACGAGTACTTCCGCAGAACCTTCTGTAACCTTCTCGGCAACGATATCGAGAAGGGTATGGTACCATTCACTGGTTATGAAGAAAAGCGTGTTCGCCAGATGGTAGAGGATGTCTGCTACAATAACGCAAAGAATTATTTCAACTTTTAAACTTGAAACTAAGAAAAAATGGTAGATATAGAATTTGTTCGTTCACGTTTCATCAAGCATTTTGATGGACAGACAGGTAATATATATTTCTCTCCAGGACGTATTAATCTCATAGGTGAGCATACCGACTATAATGGTGGTTATGTATTCCCAGGTGCTGTTGATACAGGCGTTATGGCAGAGGTCCGTCCTAATGGCACTAACAAGGTTATGGCATATTCTATTGACCTAAAGGATCGTGTAGAGTTTGATGTCAATGACCCTAAGGGACCAAATGCCACATGGGCTCGTTTCATCTATGGTATGGTGAAGGAATTCCAACTTCTTGGTGTTGACGTAAAAGGCTTTAATATTGCCTTTGCTGGAGATGTTCCTCTTGGTGCAGGTATGTCATCTTCTGCTGCTATGGAGAGCTGCTTTGGCTGTGCATTGAATGACCTCTTTGGTAATAATAAGGTATCAAAGTGGGACATTGTCCTCGCTGGTCAGGCAACAGAGCATAAGTATATCGGCTGTAACTGCGGCATTATGGACCAGTTTGCTTCTGTTTTCGGAGAAGAAGGCAAACTGATGCGTCTCGACTGCAACTCTCGCGAGTTTGAATATTTCCCATTCAAGCCTGTTGGCTATAAGCTTGTGCTTCTTAATAGCTGCGTAAAACATGAGCTTGCAGGTTCTCCTTATAATGACCGTCGCAACAGTTGCGAGAATGTAGTAAAGGCTGTTCAGGCAAAACATCCTGAGCGTTCTGTCAACACTCTTCGCGACTGCACATGGGAAGACCTTGAGGAGGTGAAGGGTGATGTCTCTGCTGAAGATATCCAGCGTGCTACCTTTGTGCTTGGCGAGAAAGATCGTGTCCTTGGTGTCTGCGATGCTCTTAATGCTGGCGATTATGAAAAGGTGGGAGAACTGATGTATGAAACTCATAAAGGTCTCTCCAAGGATTATGAGGTGAGTTGCGAAGAGCTTGACTATCTCAATGATATTGCCAAGGAATGTGGCGTTACGGGTTCACGTATCATGGGTGGTGGCTTCGGCGGATGCACCATAAACCTCGTCAAGGATGAGCTCTATGATAACTTCATTAAGACTGCAAAAGAGAAGTTCAAAGCCAAGTATGGTCACGAACCAAAGGTCTATAATGTAGTCATTGGACAAGGTTCTCGGAAGATTTGCTAAGTATAATTGACAGATATCAAGGAAAAGTGGTAATTTGAAACAAAATTATCACTTTTCTTTTTAAAATATTTGTATATATCAGAAAAACTTTGTACCTTTGCATCCGCATTTGAGAAAAAGTGCACCGGGGTGTAGCGCAGTTGGTAGCGTTCCTGGTTTGGGACCAGGCTGTCGCAGGTTCGAGTCCTGTCACCCCGACCCTGAAAGAGGAAGCATCCAGAGATGGAAGTTTCCTCTTTTTGTTTTAAAACCATTTGAACTATTAAACTCTTAAACCAAATAAGAATATGAAACTGAAAATTGCTGTATTGGCTGGTGATGGTATCGGCCCAGAAATTATGGAGCAGGGTGTGGCTGTAATGTCTGCTGTTGCAGAGAAGTTCGGTCACGAGGTAAGTTACAAGGAAGCCCTCTGTGGTGCTCATGCCATTGATGAGGTAGGCGACCCATTCCCAGAGGAGACATTTAAGGTATGTGAGGAGGCTGACGCAGTTCTTTTTGCCAGCGTTGGTGATCCAAAGTTTGATAACAATCCTTCTGCAAAGGTGCGTCCTGAGCAGGGGCTTCTCGCTATGCGTAAGAAGCTCGGTCTGTTTGCAAATATCCGTCCTGTAACCACCTTCGACTGCCTTGTTCATAAGTCACCACTGAAGGATGAGATAGTAAAAGGTGCTGACTTTATCTGCATCCGTGAGCTTACAGGCGGTATGTACTTTGGTAAGAAACAGGAGCCACAGATGAATGCAGAGCTTGGCGAAGAAGATGCTCTTGATACAAACTACTATACTCGTCACGAGGTAGAGCGTATTCTGAAGGTGGCATATCAGTATGCTCGTCAGCGTAAGAATCACGTTACTGTTGTAGATAAGGCTAATGTGCTCGCTTCTTCACGTCTGTGGCGTAAGATTGCACAGGAGATTGCGCCACAGTATCCTGATGTGACAACTGACTATATGTATGTTGACAACGCTGCTATGCGCATGATTCAGGAGCCAACATTCTTCGATGTTATGGTAACCGAGAACACCTTTGGTGATATCCTTACCGACGAAGGTTCTTGCATCACTGGTTCTATGGGACTTCTTCCATCAGCATCAACAGGTTCTTCTACACCAGTTTTCGAGCCAATCCACGGTTCATGGCCACAGGGTAAGGGCTTGAATATTGCCAATCCGCTTGCGCAGATACTCTCTGTTGCTATGCTCTATGAGTATTTCGATCTCAAAGAAGAAGGTGCCCTCATCCGCAAGGCTGTTGATGCTTCCCTCGACCAGAATGTCCGCACGCCAGAAATCCAGGTAGAAGGTGGCGCAAAGTATGGCACAAAGGAAGTAGGCCAGTGGATTGTTGACTATATCAAGAAGGCGTAAAAATACCTTATATAATATAAATAATAAACCCACGCAGATTTCTGTGTGGGTTTATTTATTATCGTTTTCAACTATCAACTATCAGCTATCAACTATCTTCATGGTAATGGTGTCAGTGGATAGACAATATTCACTATCAGTATGTTGGCAGCCAGTATGATGATGTTCATCAGCAAACCTATTCTCATAAAGTCGCTAAATCGATATCCGCCAGGGGCATAAACCAACATATGTGTTGGTGAGCCGATAGGCGTTGCGAAACTGCTGCTGACGCTAATCATCAGGGCAACAAGGAATGGGAATGGGTCGTATCCCAGTTTCTCGGCAGCTTCATACATGATGGGGAAGAACATGGCGCCAGCTGCTGTATTTGAGATAAATTCTGTTATGAAGGTGCCTACGAAGCATACAGCAGTCATTACCACGATAGGGTTGGTGCCACAAACGTCGAGTATGCCGTTAGCCATCCATTCTGCAATGCCCGTCTTCTGGATGGCAATACCAAGAACGGCACTTCCTGCAAAGACCATCAGTATCTCCCAGTTTATAGCCTTCATTGCCTGGTCCATGTTACAGCATTTGAACAGTAACATTGCAGCTGCAGCCAGAAATGCACATTGCAATAGCGGTAAGACTCCGAGGGCCGAAAGTGTTACCATTGCTATCATGATAGCGGTAGAGATAAGTGTGCCATATCCGATGGAAGGTACATCGTCAGAGTCAAAGAAGCAGATGTCGCTCCTTGTCTTATCTACATTAAAATCCCCAGGACACACCAAAAGAAGTGTGTCTCCAGCTTCTAACACAACTTCTCGCGGTGCCTTGTTGATACGCTCGCCGCGTCGTGATACGGCAGCCAGAATCATGTTGGTGTCCTTCTCAAACCCGATGTCTTTGATTGTCTGACCTATCAGGCTGCTGCCGAAATTGACGTATGCCGTGCGTAATTTGCTGTTTTCGTCAATCTCGCTCATTGAGAATACATGGTGGTCAGCAGCCACAAGGTTATGTCTTACTGCTATTTCATATATCTCGTCAATGTGTCCGGCATATATCAGGTAGTCGCCGCCCATGATTATTTCATCTTCTCTGACAGGCAGTGGAGCATGGTCGTAGTGATACATCTCTATTAAGCTGCCGCCATTGATGTGGTATAGTCCAGCCTCGTTAAGTGTCTGGCCAATATACGGATTATCCGAAGGCACTCTCAGTTCTACGGTATATTCTCCTGTCTGTTCGAAAGCGCTCTCAGGAGCCTTGCGGTTGGGTAGGAGGCGACGCATGGCGATGACAGACACTATGCCGACAGCCAGACAAAACAGTCCAGGGATTGTTGTGGTGAGAATATTCATTGCCACGCCAGTCTTCTCTTCATATAGTCCGCTGATGATGAGGTTGGGCGGTGTTCCGATGAGTGTGCATACACCACCCATGCCAGAGGCGTAGCTTAGTGGAATGAGTAGTTTCGATGGTGATACGCCAAGTCTTTTAGACCACATCTTTACGATGCCTACAAAGAGGCTTACCACTGTTGTGTTACTCAGGAACGAACTAAGTGCCGCTACTGGCAGCATCAGTCGTGTTACCGCTTTTGAGTAACTGTCAGGTGTGCCAAGCAGATATCTTACGACCACATACAGCACCCCTGTACGTGTCAAGCCGGCTACAACCACAAACAGCACTCCGACAGTAACTACCGAGGTGCTGCTGAAGCCAGAGAACGCTTCCTTGGCATCCAACACACCTGTAACAAACAGTGTGCCGATAGCTCCGAGAAAGACAACGTCGCTGCGCCACCTGGTAAACAGCAGTATCGTAAACATGCTCACCACCGTAACGATGGTAATCCATGCATCAAGGCTAAAGCCTAAAAACAACGTCGATTCCATTGCAAAAACATAATTCTTTTCATTTTAGTAAAGATTTTGAATTAAGAAAATAAATGTTGTCTCAGATTCATCGGCAAAATTACAAAAAAAATACAATATCACAAAAAAACAATCTTTTATTTGTGTTTCTCATAACTTAATCGTACCTTTGCACCTGTAAATAACAAAAAATTACTACTATGAAGAAGA
>CAMNHS010000048.1 GCA_946539635.1 uncultured Prevotellaceae bacterium | reverse complement strand
TTTGCACGCGATTTACACATTATTAATAATATAGAGCATAGAAAATTGTCGTCATGAGTGCTTTGAGTGCTTTGCTGATATCGTTTGTTATTACCGTCACAAACCCCATGGGGACGGAGCGTACGGCTCCTGAGATGGTGGAGGTGAGCATGCCGAATAGTGGCAAGCAATGTGTTGTGACAGATGAGAAGGGCGACACTCTTCCCTCTCAGGTTACATATGATGGCAAACTCATATTCCCTTGCCCAACCTTGAAGGCTAAGGCAAAGGCGCAGTTCTATGTAAAAGAGAGTGAGAATGCCAAGAAATTCCCTCAAGAAGTGTTTGGCAGAAACTTCCCTGAGCGCGACGGCGACTTCTCCTTCGAGAACGATAGGGTGGCGTATCGCCTGTATGGTCCTGGCTCGAAAGGGGTGTATGGCTATGACATCTTCAGCAAGCGCACGAGCAACCTCTATCTCGAGAAGCTCTATAAACTGCAATGTGACAACGAGGTGCATTCCATGCGTTCGAAGCTGACAAAACTGGGTCGCAGGGACTTGGCCGACAAGATGTATAATGAGGTCTTCTCATATCATGTGGATCATGGTGAGGGAATGGACCAGTATGATGTAGGCAAGACCCTTGGTGGTGGAGCTGTGGCATACAAAGGTGCTGACGGAAAGCTGGAGTTTCAGGGCTCTTTCAAGACAGCAGAAGTATTGGACAATGGTCCGCTTCGCCTGACTGTCCGCCTGACATATCCCAATGAAGTACGAATACTCTCGATAGATGCTCATAGCAATATGGTGAAGTCGGTAGTAGAGGCAAAAAGACCTTTCGTGGCAGGCATTGTGATGCATAATGCAGACAACAAAAGTGCTGAGGGCGAAGGATATATTGCCTATGAAGACAAGGACGGAATCATGGTTGCATGTGTTGCACCAGAGGGAAAGACAGAGAAAGAACAGGGGCATCTGCTCATAGCGCCAAATGCATCGACATACTACTTCGGCTCGGCTTGGGCACGCTATGATGGCGATGGAATCGTGGATTTCAGCAAATGGCAGAGTTACCTTGAAGCATTTATACAACAGATAAAGAATCCATTAAAGATTAAGATAAAAAGATAAAAAAGGAAAATTAAAATTATGGCAGAAACATTAGAATTCAAAGAACTCGACAACGTCGTTGTTCGATTCTCAGGTGATTCTGGCGATGGCATGCAGCTGGCCGGAAACATCTTCTCAACGGTATCAGCCACTGTTGGTAACAGCATTTCTACTTTTCCTGATTATCCTGCAGACATCCGCGCTCCGCAAGGTTCGCTGACTGGTGTGTCAGGATTTCAGGTGCATATTGGTGCTGATGTGGTTTATACCCCTGGTGACCAATGTGATGTGCTGGTAGCAATGAATGCTGCAGCACTGAAGACTCAGTACAGGTATGCAAAGCCTGGAGCAACTATCATCATCGATACTGACTCCTTTGGCCAGACAGACCTTGATAAGGCACAGTTCAAGACCACTGACTATCTTGGCGAAATGGGCATTGACCCTGATCGCGTCATCGCCTGTCCTATCACAACAATGGTGAAGGATGCCCTTGCTGACTCGGGTATGGACAACAAGGCTATGCTGAAGTGTAGGAATATGTTTGCTTTGGGACTCGTTTGCTGGCTCTTCAGCCGCGACCTGAACCTGGTGGCTAACTTCCTGCGCGAGAAGTTTGCAAAGAAGCCTGCTATTGCTGAGGCTAACATCAAGGTGATACAGGCTGGTTATGACTATGGTCACAACACACATTCTTCTGCTACAAACGTTTATCGCATAGAGTCTAAGCACAAGGTGCCAGGACGCTATATGGACATAACAGGTAACAAGGCTACAGCTTATGGCTTCATCGCAGCAGCTGAGAAGGCTGGCCTGAAGCTGTATCTTGGTTCTTATCCTATCACTCCTGCTACAGATGTGCTTCACGAACTCTCAAAGCATAAGAGTCTTGGTGTTACAACTGTTCAGTGTGAGGATGAGATAGCTGGTTGTGCAAGCTCGTTAGGTGCTGCCTTTGGTGGCGCTCTGGCTGTTACAAGTACTTCTGGCCCTGGTATCTGCCTGAAGTCTGAGGCTATGAACCTTGCTGTTATCATGGAGTTGCCACTCGTTGTGCTCGATGTACAGCGTGGTGGTCCTGCAACAGGACTTCCAACAAAGTCTGAGCAGACAGACCTCCTGCAGGTTCTCTTCGGAAGAAATGGTGAGTCACCAATGCCTGTTATTGCTGCCCTCTCACCAGTTGACTGCTTTGATGCAGCATATGATGCAGCAAAGATGGCTTTGGAGCACATGACTCCTGTCGTTCTCCTGACGGATGCATTCATAGCAAACGGTTCTGGAGCATTCAAACTGCCTGATCTTGACAAGATGGCTCCTATCAATCCTCCTTATGTACCAGAAGAGTTGAAGGGTACTTGGACTCCTTACATGAGAGCTGAGAACGGAACCCGTTACTGGGCTGTTCCTGGACGTGAGGGATTCCAGCATATCCTCGGTGGATTGGAGAAAGACGACAAGACAGGTGCTATCTCTACCGCTCCAGAGAATCATGACCTGATGACTCGTAAGCGTCAGGCAAAGATTGACAATATCGAAGTGCCAGACCTTCAGGTAGTGGGTGATGCAGACGATGCTGACCTGCTGATTGTAGGCTTCGGCTCTACATACGGACATCTGCATGCTGCTATGGACGAGATGCGCAAGCAGGGAAAGAAGGTTGCCCTCGCTCAGTTCCGCTATATCAACCCTCTGCCAAAGAATACTGCTGAGGTGCTCAAGAAGTACAAGAAGGTAGTTGTGGCAGAGCAGAATATGGGACAGCTGGCAGCATACCTGCGTATGAAGGTCGATGGATTCGTACCAGCACAGTTCAATCAGGTTAAGGGACAGCCTTTCGTTGTAAACGAACTGGTTGAAGCGTTTAACACTATAATTAAGTAAAAAGAAAGGAACAAGATATGGAATTTACAGCTCAAGATTATAAGAAAGGTCAGCCACGCTGGTGTCCTGGATGTGGTGACCACTTTTTCCTCGCATCCCTTCATAAGGCTTGCGCAGAGATTGGCGTCGCTCCTTGGAATACTGCCGTAATCTCTGGTATAGGCTGTTCTTCCCGTTTGCCACACTATATGGCGACATACGGAATGAATACTATTCATGGACGTGCTGCTGCTATAGCAACAGGATGTAAGATAGCTAATCCTGACCTTACAGTATGGCAGATATCAGGAGATGGTGACGGACTTGCTATTGGCGGTAACCACTTCATTCATGCCAACAGACGTAATATCAACCTCAATATGATTCTTCTGAACAACCGTATCTATGGTCTTACGAAGGGTCAGTATTCTCCTACATCACCTCGTGGATTTGTATCTAAATCAAGTCCTTACGGCACAGTAGAGGATCCATTCCGCCCAGCAGAGCTTTGCTTTGGTGCACGCGGACACTTCTTCGCTCGTACTGTGGCAACAGATGGTGCTCATACCGTTGAGGTTCTGAAGGCTGCTAATGCACACAAGGGTGCCAGCGTAACAGAGGTGTTGCAGAACTGTGTCATCTTCAACGATGGTACTCATGCTGCCGTATATAACAAGGCAGGTCGTGCAGAGAATGCTATCTACGTAGAACATGGTAAGCCTCTCATCTTCGGAGCCGAGAATGAATACGGCCTCGTACAGGAAGGCTTCGGCGTGAAGAAGGTAAAGCTTGGCGATGAAAAGCCGGGTGGGGGAGTATGGTCTATTGACGATGTCCTCGTTCACGATGCTCATTGTGAGGATAATACCCTGCAGCTGAAGCTTGCCCTCATGGGTAATGGAGACGGAATGCCTGTAGCATTAGGCGTTATCAGAGATGTTGACGCTCCTACATACGACGACTCTGTGGCTGCCCAGATAGAAGAGGTTAAGGCTGCTAAGAAATATCATAACTTCGCAGAACTGCTGGAGACAAATGATATTTGGACAGTAGAATAAGAAGGAATTAGTTAAGCTCCGCAGTCGGAGTTTATAGCATAAAAGAAAATTGCCCAGCCGAAAGGTTGGGCAATTTCTGTATTCCTTATATATATATAAATAAGGAGAGAAGTCTTTAGAACTTATAATCTAATCCTACACCAATTACATGATTAGTACGGCTATATGTTTTATCAGCGGTATAAGGAGTGCCGTAGGCCTTGTTGATATGCTTATTATAGTCGCTGTAGAGAGAGCAGAAATAGCTGGCATTAAGGCGCATCTTCTCGTTAATGTTCCATGCTCCACCCAAGCCTAATGACCAACTGTCGCAGGCGAATGAGGTGTTCTGCTGATAGTCATCAGTAAGTCCATAGTCAGTACGCTGACCGCCACAGCTGACAGTAAACTTCTTGTTGATATCATACTCAACTCCAGCAAGTACCTCGTATGTGCCGTGAGAGAGTTTCTCCTGACGCTTGCCACCCATCTTGGCATTCTTATCATCGAAGAAATGGAACTCTGTAGCAGCACGCAAGCGTGGGGTAAATTCGTAGCCTACTGCTGCAACAAAGAGAGAAGGCATATCGTAGCGAGTCTCTTCATCAGGCAGATATGCTGCAACCTTTCCTGCTATATCTCCCAGTTGATTAGGGTTTGAAAGAGCCGTTATGACGGCAGCATTACCATACTGTTCCGCCATCGCTTTTACATCTGTAACGTTATATCCGCTTGCACCAGTTGTACCTATGGTAAGAAGGCGGGTGTCGTTCTTAGTATTAATTTTGGTGCGGAACTCATAACGCATAGCAACTGTCCATTTATTTTTGTGGAAGTCAACGCTGATAATAGGAGCGAAGCCCCATCCGCGTTGTACGCAGTTAAGTTGGAGATCCATCAAGGGGTTTGCTCCCACCATCGAAACAATATTCTGACCTGGCAGTGCAGTAACGTGCCCCTTGTAGTAACCATCATAATAATTAGCACGGAAACCTACTGCTGCTGAGAGGAAATCCAGAATTTTATAGGTGAAGTTTACCTGGCCGCCATAGATATACTGCTTACCCTTTATTGAAGAGTCAAGGGTAAAATCGCGGGCGAGCGCATCAGCTTTAGCTGCGTATGGAGTGGCTGCTATCTTTTGAAAGAGAGATGAATAAACCTTTGCAGTAACAGGAACGTTGAACATTGGGATACCTTCATCATAATCAACGAAGCCACCGCTGCCTACGATGCCTATCATGGTAGATATTGCCCAGCGGTCTTTCTTATAAGAAGCGAAAAGTGCTGGTACGATGGGGGCTGATGCCTCACCGTTATATTTCTTGTGGAAAGTCTCACCAGGATTTCCAGCTAAAGGGTTTGCAAGGAAGTTGTCAATATTTATCTCGACGTCACGATTCTGCCAAGGTTTTTGGAAGTTAATAGAAAGTTGCCATCCTTCATGACCCCATGCAAGACCTGCAGGATTAGAGTAGGCAGCATCGATTTCTGTTGTTGCACCACGTGCAAACATACGGTCAAAAGCAATGTGATAGTTTGTGTTGGTCATAAGACCTCCCGCGCTTGCTGTGGTTACGAAGCCCATAAGCGCAAACATGATTGTGTAGATTTTTTTCATTGTGTTTAACAGAGATTGGAATATTTTTTGCTTTAGGAAAAACTAATCTAATACCTCATATTTACTATGCTGGCTCTTATATTCCGGCACTATTTCCTTCATCTTCTTCACGATAGCCATATCATCATATTTCAAGGCAAGTTCGAAAAGTGCCTTTTCGTTAGCAAGAGCCTGCTCGTATGGATATTCTCGTACTTTTGCTATCTTAATCTTTGGGTGTATTGTCGGAACAGTTTGCTCCTGATCGTTAAGAAGTTCCTCATACAATTTCTCACCATCACGCAAACCTGTGAACTTTATTTCCACATCTTTCGCTCCAGACAGGTCAATCATACGTTGTGCAAGGTCTGCTATGCGCACTGGTTTACCCATATCGAAGATGAATATTTCGCCACCTTTTCCCATTGTTCCTGCTTCCAGCACGAGTTGGCAGGCTTCTGGTATGAGCATGAAGTAGCGTATGATGTCTGGGTGGGTCACTGTTAGTGGACCTCCATTTTTTAGTTGTTTACGGAAAAGTGGTATCACAGAGCCGTTTGAACCCAAGACATTGCCAAAACGGGTTGTAATGAATTGGGTACCATCCTGATGTGCATTTAGAGCTTGGCAGTAGATTTCGCAGATACGTTTGCTGCATCCCATGACATTAGTAGGGTTAACAGCTTTGTCTGTGGAAATCATGACAAACTTCTTTGTGCCATATTTTACTGCGAGGTCTGCTATTACTCGCGTGCCATACACATTATTTGTAATGGCAACTCCAGGATTGTTCTCCATCATTGGCACATGCTTGTATGCTGCTGCGTGGAAGACATATTCGGGCTTATATTTTGAAAATATGGTTTCCATGAGGATAGGGGCTGCTATTGATCCCACAATCGTCTCACATGGGATATCGGGATATTTGTTAGACATATAGATGCGAATGTCGTGCATAGGAGTTTCTGCCTGATCAATAAGGATAAGGTGTGAAGGTTTAAACTTGGCAACCTGATGTACCATCTCGCTACCGATAGAACCAGCTGCTCCTGTAATAAGAATGCACTTTCCTTGGAGCATTTCGCCTATTGCTTTGATGTCAATCTCAATCTTGTCGCGTGGCAGAAGATCTTCTACATTTACATCCTTGATTTGTTCTTGCAGAATAGGTTTTGACGGATCCCATTCTTCTGCTGAACTCATCATAAGAATCTTGATGTTAGCCCTGATGAGTTTGTTTATCAGCTCCTCCTGTTCACGGAAATAGTCAACCTGCATGGGACTGACGATAACAGCGCTGACCTTTGCATTGCGAAAATGCTCTATTATGTGTGGACCAACTCGGCGAACTTTTGTTCCCATGAGGTATTTGCTCTTCAATGAGCCGTCAGGACTTATGAATCCTGCCACTTCGTATTTTGAGTTTGGATTCTTTAGAATACTTTGGGCTATGGAGACACCTCCCTCTTTTACACCATAGATAACAACGCGAGTACGTTTTTTTGTTACCTGCACTACCTCATAAAGATACTTAATGACGATTCGAAGAGACCATTGTCCCAAAGCAGCCATAAGGAACATTTCCAAGAATGTTAGTCGGGTAGTGTGTGCAATGATAGAGTCCTCAGGCATAAACTCTCTTACTATTATAACGAGGACGAACCCAATGAATAAGGCTACAGCCTGACGGATAAGGTCAATGGTACTACTGAAGCGTATGATGCCTGAGTAGGTGTGCATTGCTCTCATTCCAATAAGGAAGAAGGGGAGGGTAAGTATCCACGTGCGGAGATAGTGCCAGAAATTACTCGCTAATTTTTCGCCTCCAACTTCAAGATATGATGCTAAAAGTCCTGCAAAAATGATGATGGAACAATCTATTATCAACACACACCAATAGGGAAGTGTGTTCTTGGAAAAATACCAAGAGAAGAATTTTCGTATAGTGTTATACTTGAGATTCATAAGTATGGTTGTATTCAGTTTTGGGTGCAAATGTAGCGAATTTTTCTTTACTATGCAAAAAAATGTAATTTTTTATTGTAAAAGTGCAGCATTTTTTACAATTCGTTAAATTGTGTTGTTGTTTTTTGTAAAAAATAATCATCTATTCTCATCGTTTTTGTTTTTCTATTCGATGGAAAAAATTTTCTCTCGAACTGGAGAAATAATTTTCCCAAGGCCGGGAACAAAATTTTTGTGCTCTTAAAACATCTCTCCACGATGCTCAAAAAAGCGAAGCAACACACATAAAAGATGTATACAAATGTTAAATAAACTAAAATATAGTATTGTTATGAGGAATATTATCATGATTTATTTTGTCATGTTATATATAATTTGTACCTTTGCAGCCGCAAATTTATGGCCTCTACCCGACATATACCGCTAGGTAAGCCGTGAATTAGCCGGTGCGACCTTGGAAAAAAAGCTCCTCGGTTAGCATCGCTTATGCTGTCGGTAATAATTAATATATAAATAAGTATAAACAAAAAAATTAAAAAAATGCCTACAATTCAACAATTGGTAAGAAAAGGCAGGAAGGTACTTGTAGACAAGAGCAAGTCGCCAGCTTTGGACTCATGTCCACAGCGTCGTGGGGTGTGCGTGCGTGTGTATACAACTACCCCTAAGAAGCCTAACTCGGCTATGCGTAAGGTAGCCCGTGTCCGTCTGACGAACACAAAAGAAGTGAACTCATACATTCCTGGAGAAGGACACAACCTGCAGGAGCACTCTATCGTGCTTGTGCGTGGTGGTCGTGTAAAAGACTTGCCAGGCGTGCGTTATCACATCGTACGTGGAACACTTGATACAGCAGGTGTTGCATCACGTACACAGCGTCGCTCTAAGTACGGAGCAAAGAGACCAAAAGCTGCAAAGAAGTAAAAACGGTAAACGGTCTTAAAATTAGAAATCAGGTTGAGTAAATGACCCGTGAAGGGCATTGAAGCCGAAGTAAGACAACCAAGAAATTTAAAGCTAAAAATGAGAAAAGCAAAACCAAAGAAGAGGGTGATCCTACCAGATCCCGTTTACAATGACCAGAAAGTGTCAAAGTTTGTCAACCATCTGATGTATGATGGCAAGAAGAATACCTCTTACGAGATTTTCTATGCAGCTATCAACACAGTAGGTGAAAAGATGAAGGAAGAAGAGAAGTCTGCACTTGATATATGGAAGCAGGCTTTGGATAACGTTACTCCACACGTGGAGGTTAAGAGCCGCCGTATCGGTGGTGCTACATTCCAGGTGCCAACAGAAATTCGCCCTGACCGCAGGGAATCTATCTCTATGAAGAATCTTATTTCTTTCGCTCGTAAGCGTGGTGGTAAGGGTATGGCTGATAAACTCGCAGCGGAGATTATGGATGCATATAACAACCAGGGTGGTGCCTTCAAGCGTAAGGAAGATATGCACCGCATGGCTGAAGCTAACCGTGCTTTTGCACATTTCCGTTTTTAATTAATATTGTAAATTAGTTCTACAGAAATGGCTAAACACGATCTTCATTTGACAAGAAACATCGGTATCATGGCTCACATCGATGCCGGTAAGACAACAACTTCAGAGCGTATCCTCTTCTATACAGGTAAGACTCACAAGATTGGTGAGGTGCATGAAGGTGCAGCAACAATGGACTGGATGGAGCAGGAGCAGGAGCGTGGTATCACTATTACCTCTGCTGCTACAACATGTTTCTGGAAGTATAATGACAAGCAGTATAAGATTAATCTTATCGACACTCCAGGACACGTAGACTTTACCGCTGAGGTAGAGCGTTCTTTGCGTGTGTTGGATGGTGCAGTTGCAACTTATTGTGCTGTAGGTGGTGTAGAGCCTCAGTCAGAGACTGTATGGCGCCAGGCTGATAAGTACGAAGTTCCTCGTATCGGATATGTAAACAAAATGGACCGTTCTGGTGCAAACTTCTTTGATGTTGTGCAGCAGATGAAGGATGTACTGGGTGCAAATCCTGTACCTCTCTGTGTTCCAATCGGTGCAGAAGAGACTTTCAAGGGACTCGTTGACCTCGTTAAGATGAAGGCTATCCTTTGGCATGACGAGACAATGGGTGCTGACTATGAC
>CAMNHS010000047.1 GCA_946539635.1 uncultured Prevotellaceae bacterium | reverse complement strand
TAAACAAAATGAATACATTTGGAACCATATATCGGTTGACTAGTTTCGGAGAAAGTCACGGGCCTGCCATCGGTGGTGTCATTGACGGTATGCCGGCAGGCATAGAGGTGGATATGGACTTTATCCAGAGTGAGCTTGCACGCAGACGTCCGGGACAGTCTGACCTTACCACATCACGAAAAGAAATGGACGAGGTGGAGATACTCAGTGGCGTCTTTGAAGGCAAGACAACAGGAACACCGATAGGTTTTATTGTACGCAATACGAACCAGCATTCAAGCGATTACGAAGACCTGCGAAATGTCTTCAGACCATCGCATGCTGACTATACCTACCACATGAAATATGGTATCAGAGACCATCGTGGCGGTGGTAGAAGCAGTGCCCGCATTACCATTTCCCGTGTAGTGGCTGGTGCTTTTGCAAAGCTGGCATTAAAGCAGATAGGCGTTGAGATAACTGCCCGTATTACACAGGTTGGCGATATAGTAGGGGAGGGCCTCACTCCAGAAATGGAAAACCTGATAAGGCAGGTGAAGGCTGATGGCGACACAATCGGTGGCATTATAACCTGTAATATACAAGGATGTCCCGTAGGAGTAGGGGAACCGGAATTTGGAAAACTGCATCAGCAACTGGCTTCGGCTATGATGTCAATCAATGCTGCACACGGATTCGACTATGGAGCTGGATTCGGGGGCTTGCATCTAAAGGGTAGTGAGCAGAATGACATAATGACTCCCGATGGATTCAAGACAAACAACTCTGGCGGCATACAAGGAGGCATCAGCAATGGGGAAGACATATACTTCCGTGTAGCATTCAAGCCCATACCAACACAACTGCGTGAACAGGAGACAGTGGATGCCGATAATAATCCTACCACCTTGAAGGTAAAAGGACGTCATGACCCATGTGTATTGCCGCGTGCAGTGCCTATCGTTGAGGCTATGGCAGCAATAACGATACTTGATAGCTACTTGTTAAGCAAAACAACAAGGATATAACAATAAAAGGAAAATGGTCCTTAGGAAAATCCTAAAGACCATTTTTCTTTTTCCATTCGAGATAGAAATCCGGTTCCTCAAGCAATTGATTCCCCTGCGGGTCAATAAATAACTGTGTAGTAGAACCGGTGCAGCATAAAGCGCCATCGCTCTCCCGATAGATCTCGTATTTGTAATCTAACCGTGCACCTTGTTTCGGAACGTAAGTGGTATGAATAATAGCGTAATCATTCATACTGAGAGGCGCAAGGTATTTTATCCTTAAGTCATATATTGGAGCAGTGATGCCCGTCTGCATCATGATGCCATAGTCGCACCCGGGAAACTCTTTTCCGAAAGCCTCACGACCATCTTCAAAGTATTTCACATAATTCCCGTGCCAAACCCTGAACATTGGGTCGAGCTCGGAGAATTTGACAAGGATGCGAGTGGTATTCTTCATTTGAAGACTTTGTCGTCAATTGTTATACCGGTCTTATAATCAGAGAAGACATATTCCGTATATTGCCCGTTGCTCCTGTTGAGGCGTATAGACTTCAGTTCTTTGCCGGAAACGGTAAGTACGAAGGAAGTGAACATCAGCTTTTTGTTGCCAGCGCTGGGAGTAATGGTATATACGGTATTCCCGTTGGATTTAGTGATTTTCGTATCAGAATATTTTGACACATCCGTGTTTCCTCCAAGCAGGATATTATTCAGCACATCGTGGAATGTCCTGTATTGCATATCTTTCGTAGCATCAGTCTTTGCTTTCAGAGGGCCTTTCTTCATTGTGAAGGCTGTGCCATTCATTATGAGGGCATCCTTGCCTGTTATGATTGCAACCTTTGATGCCTTTTTAGCATAGAGAGTGCCAGTAGTCGTTGTTGCCTTTTTGCCCTTGTGCACTGTTCTGGTCGCCGTTGCTGTCGTCTGGGCAAAAGATATTGTAGCAGCGAGGGCAAAGCATATGATAACAAATAGTTTCTTCATGACTCCTTTTTATTTAGCGTATGCAACAGAACGTGTTTCGCGAATGACAGTAATCTTTACCTGACCAGGATATGTCATCTCATTCTGAATCTTTGTAGCAATATCATTAGAGAGCGTTTCTATTTCTGCGTCGGTAATCTTGTCAGCACCAACGATGACACGCAACTCACGGCCTGCCTGTATAGCGTAAGTCTTTTGTACTCCTGGGTAAGACATAGCGATAGCCTCAAGGTCGTTGAGACGTTTGATGTAAGCCTCAACGATTTCGCGACGTGCTCCAGGACGTGCTCCACTTATGGCATCACAAATCTGTACGATTGGAGCGATAAGGGTCTCCATCTCCATTTCATCATGGTGGGCACCGATAGCGTTGCAAATCTCAGGTTTCTCCTTGTACTGTGCAGCAATCTTGGCACCATATAGTGCGTGTGGCATCTCGAGATCCTCATCGGGCACCTTGCCGATATCATGTAACAATCCGGCACGCTTTGCTTTCTTGGCATTAAGACCTAATTCTGCTGCCATCACAGCACAGAGATTAGCTGTCTCACGGGCATGCTGCAGAAGATTCTGTCCATAAGAAGAACGGTATTTCATCTTACCGATAATGCGTATCAGTTCTGGGTGTAGGCCGTGTATTCCAAGGTCAATGGCTGTACGCTTACCTGTCTCGATAACCTCTTGTTCCAATTGCTTCTTTACCTTTGCAACAACTTCCTCGATGCGTGCAGGATGAATACGACCGTCGGCAACAAGTTGGTGTAATGAGAGGCGGCAGGTTTCGCGACGAATTGGGTCAAATGCAGAGATAACGATAGCTTCAGGGGTATCATCTACAACGATTTCTACTCCGCAGGCAGCTTCAAGGGCACGGATATTGCGTCCCTCGCGTCCGATTATACGACCCTTTACATCATCATTCTCAATATGGAAAACAGAAACAGAATTCTCAACGGCTGCTTCTGTAGCAACTCTTTGGATAGTCTTGATGACAATCTTGCGGGCTTCATTGTTGGCATTTATTTTTGCCTCGTCCATTATTTCGTTAATATAAGACTGGGCATTCGTACGAGCCTCATCCTTCATGCTTTCGATGAGATGGTTCTTTGCCTCTTCTGCAGAAAGACCAGAAAGTTGCTCCAACTTTTCACGCTCTTTGTGAATCATGGATTCTAGGTCTTGTTCTTTCACTGCTAAAGCGTTTCGCTGGGTATCAAGACGGCTCTGTAACTGTGAAAGCTCTTGTTTGTGCTTGTTGGCTTCTTCTTGACGTTGGTTGAGATTCATTTCACGCTGCTTCAGCTGGTTCTCAGCTTGTTGTATCTTTTGGTTGCGCTGTTGTATCTCTTGCTCCAGTTCTGCTTTTTTGTTAATAAACTTCTCCTTTACTTCAAGGAGTTTCTTTTCCTTTATAACTTCTGATGCCTTTTCTGCATTGGCAAGCATCTCGTTATATTTAAACTTGATAACATATCTGAAAATCAAGTATCCGCATAGTCCGCCTATTATTAGCGCTGCGAGTATTACTAATGTAAGTATCATTTTGTATAATCTAAATGTTTTACTTTAAACTGTCTTCTATTTCTTTGTTGAGTTCTTCTAAAATATTTATTATTGGTTTTGTGTCATTTCTTTTTGATTCGTTTATATATTTGAGTGCAATGTCAATCATTGCGTAAAAATATATCTCCTTGTTGCTTTTGACATCCTTATAGTAGTTGAAGTAGGTGTTCAGCCTTTCATTTATAAGAGCGCCAGCCTCACGATATTTGGCCTCATCTTCCTGTGGAACCATAATGGAGATTACGGTATCGTGTATGTTTAATGTTATGTGTTGTTTCACTTTTCACTCAATATTGTGATACATCTGTCAACAGTGCGTATCATGTTGTTTATACGCTGTTTGGATGTTTCAAGATCGTTATCTGTAATATGGAGCATCTTTCCCATAATGAGAGAATTGTATTCCGCTTGCATTGCTTTAAGATCTTGAGCGGCTTGAGCATTCTCTTCTTTTAATTTTTGGATCATTGCCTCAAGGTCGGCATTCTCTTGCTTCAACTTGCGTAGTTGAAGTATCAGTTGGCGTACTTGTGAGGCAAAAATCTTGATATTCATTTACTCCTGAGGCTTTTCCTTTTTAGCCAGCATAACAACCTGATAAACAAAATCTGTTATCCATTGTTGTGTAAAGCCTAAACGTTGGTTGTACTTACGTACAGCAGCAACAGTCTTAAGAGTACCAGGGTCTGTATAATCGTTCTTTGTGAATATCTCTGTCACAGTCTTCTCCGTCATGGCATAAATAGCTTTCCTAAAAAATGAAGGCAGACGCATCTTGAATTTCATGAGATTCCCCATAAGCATCATAATGTCCTGCGTAAATCCTTGGAACTGATACATATAGGTCTGCACATCCTGAATTTTGTGACAGTTCTTTGATATGCTCTTGTCGATTTCCTTGAAGAAGTCGTCATTCATGTTATACATATTCTTGAGCATCTTTTTGCACGCTGTCTTTTCACCGATACCCAACTTGTTGTGCTCTGTACGCACCTTAAATGTTGATTTGAAAACACGAAGGTCGGGGAGCATCGCAAGATTGTTGATTCCCACTTGAGACGCTATTGCTGATTGGAAATATACACGGACCAGCATCATATAATCCTGCATACCACCGACTTTTATGTTGTCTTCTTTCTTCCTAAAAAATGAAAATATTCCCATAATTGGCCACAAAGTTAGCAAAAAATATGGAAAAATACACTTTGTGACAAAAAAAGTGATGTTTTTTTAATAAAGATTCCTGTGTTTTAATAATAATTTGTAAAAATAACCTGTTTTTGAAGTTAATTATTCAATAAAAACAAGTATTATTCTTCTACATCTCTTACAACGGAGATGATACCTGAGAACCGGTGACAGAGGGTCTCAAATGTTGCAAGATATAGGCAAGTTAGTATGGGAGTGTGTTGCTTGTGAAAGGTGTTCTCTAATGATTGTATGAAAATCCTTCTAGAGCTTTTTACAGATGTTCTCATAAAAGGAAATTCATCTTGTGAAAAATCGAAGAATTCTATCAGAATAGTCCCCAACAATTCTGCCATAGAAACCATCTTTGTCTTTGCTAACCAGTTGTTAAGTTTCGTGTAATCTATAGTTCTTTTGTTTTCGCGTATAAAACGTCCGAATAATAATAATCCTTCGAGACTGACCATGGAGTCGATGACATAGTCAGCATTCATGATTATTATGTCAAGAAGTTGTAACGTTTCATCGGAAATGTTGTGTATATCACTCATCTCCTCTTCGCGCAGTTCTTCCCATTTTCGTTTTGAGAGGTTGTATGAGAGATATGCTTTTGATGCATCAAAACTTTCTTTTGCCTCTTCTGTTGATATATCGGATTGTTCTACTATGTTAATATCTGGAATATCGGGATTTTGTGATTCCTGAATGTGTTTTATTCCTTCGGATAGGAAATCCTCCACATTGTGCTCTTTAGCCATCTTTCCCAACACGTGCCATTTGTGCAACGACATCGGTATAATCTCGTTATCCTTACTACTCCTAAAAGCCCCAGCGCGTAATATAGTGATGTAGTTTTCTAATATTATAGGGTTCATCAAGAAATGTGTTCTGTGTTTATTCTTTTAATTGCTTCTTCTAAATCTTCTGGTGTGTCAATACCTATAGTTTCCTGTGTTGTCTCTCCAACCTTTATTTTGTATCCGTTTTGCAGCCAACGCAGTTGCTCCAGACTTTCTGCTATTTCAAGAGAAGACTGTGGGAGTGCCGTAACCTTTTTCAATATTATTCTGCGATAAGCATACATACCGATATGCTTCAGGAAATTAAATGATTGTAGCCATTCAGTCTCTTCTTTGCCGCGAATATATGGGATAACAGACCTGCTGAAATACATCGCAAATCCATTGTTGTCGAGAATAATCTTCGGCGAATTGGGATTCTTTACTGCATCAAGGGTTTTGAATTTGATACCCAAGGTAGCAATGTCTGTTGTTTTATCGTTAAAACACTCGCAAAGTGTCTTTATTTGTTCTGGCTGAATAAATGGCTCGTCACCCTGTACGTTTACAATAACAGTATCGTCAGAGATATTCAACTCTTTTGTTGAGCAGAGTTTCTCAACAGCTTCTTCTATCCTGTCTGTACCACTCTTGTGATCGGTACGCGTCATTACTACGTTGCCACCAAATGATTTAACATGTTCAAAAATACGTTCATCATCCGTTGCCACACATGCGGGCAACTGTTTTGTTACCTGTTCGTAAACTCGCTGTATCACACTCTTACTTCCAAGTAAAGCTAAAGGTTTACCTGGAAAACGTGTTGATGCATATCTTGCTGGAATAATTGCTACAAAATTCATGCTGCAAAGTTAATAAAACTTTTTCCCTAATATCCATTTTGTTGTATTATTTTCTAAAAAAACACTAAAAAAAATGATGTATGACATTTTATTCTATAATATTTTTGTATCTTTGGCACATGAAATCTGAAAAAATCGCTATAATATATCTGCAGAACATTCTTCTGCTTATAATCTTTTTGTTAATACCATCCATAGGATTGCGAGCTCAGAATGAAGATTCTGATCAAGGCTATATCATGGAACAGGGCACATATCAAGGGCGCAGGTCTCGTGGGGTCCCCCATGGTAAAGGCGTTATGCTATATAATAATGGTGACCAATATGTAGGCTCTTATGTCAAGGGCAAACGTCAGGGAAGTGGTATATACACCTACGTCACAGGCGAATACTACGATGGTGAATGGAAAAATGATATGAAGAATGGACGTGGCGTATTTGTGTGGAAGGACCGTAGCCGGTATGATGGTTTCTGGTCAGATAACAAGCGCATCGGCAAGGGTGAATACAAATATGCTAATGGGGATGTCTATTTTGGGATGTGGCGTGATGACTTGCAGAATGGTAAAGGAATATATCGTTTCAGTAATGGTGATACTTATGAAGGTGACTATCGTGATGGTGAACGAACCGGAGAGGGCGTTTTCAAATATGCCAATGGAGATAAATATGTAGGACATTTCAATAATGGTGAAAAAAGTGGCTATGGTACTTTCGTGTGGGCAAACAGTGATGTCTATGTTGGCCAGTGGAAAGATGACAAACAGAACGGAAAAGGACAGCTGACAAAGAAAGGCGGCGACAGATATGAAGGCACTTTTGTTAATGGTAAACCTGATGGAGAAATGTCTGTCTATTATGCTGATGGGCGCAAGTTCCGTGGCATATATAAAAATGGTATGCGAAACGGAAAAGCCATTGAGATGTCCAAAGAAGGCCACCGCAGAGAAGTTATGTACGTAGATGATGAAGAAGTAAAATAAACCTATATAAAACCTTTAAGAAAATGATTATCGACACATTAGAAAATCTTAAGAACTACATCCCTTTGAATCCTTTGTTCGCTGATGTAGTTAGTTTTATTGAGAACAATGATCTCATAAAGTTAGAGCCTGGAAAGCATGAGATAAAGGGCAAAGACCTTTTTGTAAATATCATCAACCAGAAGGGTAAGACAAAAGAAGAGGCTGTAATGGAAACACATAGGAATATGCTTGATATCCAGATACCTCTTGATGGTGATGAAGTCTATGGATATATGCCGCTTAATGACATTACTATCCAGGCAGAATATAATGCAGAAAAAGACCTGACCAAATACCCTGGTCAGCCAAGTTCTTCTTATGTTGTCTGTCATCCGGGAATGTTTGCAATGTTCCTGCCTCAGGATGGTCATACTCCGTGTATATCTGGTGCACCGGAATTCAAGAAGGCTGTCTTCAAGGTAAAAATGTAAGCAGAAAATATAACATAATATATATACAAAAGGTATTATGAAAGAAACAACTCCAAAACATATTGGCATCGTTGCCAATGACCCTTGGCTTGAACCATTCGAGAATGCTATTCAAGGTCGTCATGACCATGCTTTGTGGATGATAGACCATCTTACCAATGGCGGTAAGATGAAACTCTCTGATTTTGCTACTGGTTATCTCTATTATGGCCTCCATCGTACTGAGAAGGGAGAATGGATTTTCCGTGAGTGGGCTCCTAATGCAACAGAAATTTTCCTCATCGGTGATTTCAACGATTGGAAGGAGTCTCCCAAGTATGCCCTAAAGAAAAGTGAGAATGGACAAGATTGGGAGATAAAGCTTCCTAAGACAGCCCTGAAACATGGTGACCTCTACAAGATGCTCGTAAAATGGCCTGGTGGTCAAGGAGAACGTATTCCAGCATGGGTTCGTCGTGTGGTACAGGATGATGTGACAAAGATATTTTCTGCTCAGGTATGGGCACCGGAGAAGGAATATAAGTGGAAGAAAAAGACATTCAAACCAGATACTACGCCACTCCTTATTTATGAGTGCCACATAGGTATGGCGCAGGATGCTGAAAAGGTAGGCACCTATACTGAATTCAGAAAAAACATCCTTCCACGTATTATCGAGGAGGGCTATAACTGCATACAGATAATGGCTATTCAAGAGCACCCTTATTATGGTTCTTTCGGATACCACGTTTCTAATTTCTTCGCCCCATCAAGCCGTTTCGGCACTCCTGAAGAGCTGAAGGAACTTATTGATGAGGCTCACAAGAATGGGCTTGCTGTCATCATGGACCTTGTCCACTCCCATGCTGTGAAAAATGAGGTAGAGGGCTTGGGAAATCTCTGCGGTGATCCAAACCAGTATTTCTATCCTGGTGATCGTCGTGAGCACAACCAGTGGGACAGCCTTTGCTTCGACTATGGTAAAGACCAGGTGATGCACTTCCTGCTTTCTAACTGTAAGTATTGGCTCGATGAATTCCATTTCGACGGCTTCCGCTTCGATGGTGTCACCTCAATGCTTTATTACAATCATGGTCTTGGCGTCGATTTCGGAGGATATGCCGACTATTTCAATGGTGGAGAGGATGATAATGCCCTTTGCTATCTCGCCCTTGCCAATAAGGTCATCCACGAGGTAAACAAGAATGCTATCACCATAGCGGAAGAGATGTCGGGAATGCCGGGCCTTGCAGCAAAGTTCGAGGATGGAGGTCTTGGATTCGACTATCGTCTTGCAATGGGACTTCCTGACTACTGGATAAAGATGATTAAGGAGAAGAGTGATGAGCAGTGGAATCCACGCGATATCTTCTGGGAGATGACAAATCGTCGTGCTGACGAGAAGACTATCTCTTATGCAGAGTCCCATGATCAGGCTCTTGTAGGCGATAAGACCATTATCTTCCGTCTTATCGATGCCGATATGTATTGGCACTTCAAGAAGGGTGACGAAAACGAAATGGCTCGCCGAGGTATAGCACTCCATAAGATGATTCGCCTTGTTACCTCTGCTACTATGGGAGGTGGTTACCTCAACTTCATGGGCAATGAGTGGGGACATCCGGAGTGGATTGACTTCCCACGCGAGGGCAACGGATGGAGCTGTAAGTACGCCCGTCGCCAATGGAACCTCGTAGATAACAAGGAATTGTGCTATCATTGGCTGGGTGATTTCGACAAGAAGATGATAGAGGTGATGAAGTCCCAGAAAGACTTTAACCTTACCCCTGTTCAGGAGATATGGATAAACGAGGGGGACCAGATTATGGCATTCATGCGTGGCGACCTCCTCTATGTCTTCAACTTCTCACCGACACGTTCTTATACCGACTATGGCTTCCTCGTACCGTTGGGCGAATATAATGTAGTGCTCAATACCGATTCTCCTGACTACGGAGGCTTTGGATTCTCGGATGACAGTATGGCACACTTCACCAACTTCGACCCGATGTATGCTAATGACGGCAAGGGCTGGCTGCAGCTTTATATCCCTGCTCGCTCTGCTGTTGTGCTGA
>CAMNHS010000046.1 GCA_946539635.1 uncultured Prevotellaceae bacterium | reverse complement strand
TAGAGACAAAGTCACCTGTTATCATGCAGGTTTCAAAGGGTGCTCGTAACTATGCAAACGCTACAATCCTCCGCTACATGGCAGAAGGTGCTGTTGCTTATGCAAAGGAACTTGGTTGCGAAAAGCCAGAAATCGTTCTTCACCTCGATCACGGTGACAGCTTCGAGCTCTGTAAGGATTGTATCGACATGGGCTTCTCAAGTGTTATGTTCGATGGTTCTTCACTGCCTTACGAGGAGAATATCAAGATTTCTCGTCAGGTTGTAGAGTATGCTCATAAGTATGACGTTACAGTAGAGTGTGAGCTCGGTGTCCTCGCTGGTGTTGAGGATGAGGTTGCTTCTGCTGAGTCTCACTATACAAAGCCTGAGGAGGTTATCGACTTCGCTACACGTACAGGTTGCGACTCTCTCGCTATCTCTATCGGTACTTCACACGGTGCTCACAAGTTCACTCCAGAGCAGTGCACACTCGTAAACGGTGTCCTCGTTCCACCACCATTGGCATTCGACATCCTTCACGAGATCGAGAAGAAGTTGCCTGGATTCCCAATCGTTCTTCATGGTTCTTCTTCAGTTCCAATGGAAGAGGTTAATACAATCAACAAGTTTGGTGGTCACCTCGAGGCAGCTATCGGTATTCCTGAGGAGCAGCTCCGTGAGGCTTCTAAGTCTGCTGTATGTAAGATTAACATCGACTCTGACTCACGTCTCGCTATGACAGCTGCTATCCGTCAGCACCTGGCTGAGCATCCTGGAGACTTCGATCCACGTCAGTATCTGAAGCCAGCTCGTGAGAACATGAAGAAGATGTACATCCACAAGATTGTGAATGTGCTCGGTTCTAACAATAAGTTAGCTTGCTGCAACTAATCCCATTTCTGTTGCCTTCGCAGTAAGCAACTGCATGAGTGGTTCACGCTCATTGGCAACAATACCATCAAGTACGGCATCTTTAAGGTAAGCCTTAAGGATGCCTACTTCTTTTGATGGCTTCAAGTGGAACATCTCCATTATCTCATTGCCATCAATAACTGGTTGCAGCAGGCGTTTGAAATCGCGCTCCTTAAGGTCTTCAATCTTTTCCCTTACCATCTGGTAGTTGTCGCGGAATTTCGCCTTGCGCACTTCATTCTTTGAGGTGATATCCGCCTCACAAAGTATCATGAGGTCATCGATATCATCTCCGGCATCATTTATAAGTCGGCGCACAGCACTGTCTGTTACCTCGTCATCTGCAATGTTGATAGGACGCATGTGCAATTCCACAAGTTTCTGCACATACTTCATCTTTGTATCCTGAGGAAGCTTTAATCTGTTGAAAATGCCCGGCACCATTTTTGCTCCGATAAAGTTATGGGAGTGGAATGTCCATCCGGCAATGTTATCCCAGCGCTTGCTCTTTGGTTTTCCGATATCGTGAAGGAGAGCAGCCCACCTTAACCACAACGGGGCGTCAGCCTTAGCAACATTGTCGAGCACCTCAAGGGTATGATAGAAATTGTTCTTATGCTTTTTCCCATTACGTTCCTCCACACTGTCCATAGCAGCCAACTCCGGAAGAATATATTCCAGAAGGCCGGAACGTTGCAAGTCAACAAAGCCTCGTGAAGGAGTCTTTGTCATGAGAATCTTATTCAACTCTTCGCTGATACGCTCCTTAGAGATAATCTTTAGGCGCTCCGTGTTGCGTTCGAGAGCCTGGAATGTCTCATCCTCGATAAGGAAGTTGAAGCGGGTAGCAAAGCGGATGCATCGCAACATGCGAAGAGGGTCATCAGAAAAAGTGATATCAGGGTCGAGTGGCGTGCGGATTATTCCATCCCATAAATCGTCAAGCCCGCCAAAAGGATCTACTAACTCTCCAAACCTATCCTTGTTAAGGCATATCGCCATAGCGTTGATAGTGAAGTCACGACGATTTTGGTCATCCTCCAAAGATCCGTCTTCCACAATAGGTTTTCTGGAATCCCTCTGGTAACTTTCCTTTCGAGCACCGACAAATTCTATCTCCACTGGTGGACGATTGCCGGAAGACATCACCTTTACCTGTGCTGTTCCGAAATTTTTGAATACAGATAGATAAGCTTTCCTGCCCAATCGTTTCTTGAGTTCTGTAGCAATTTTAATGCCGCTACCCACAACGACACAGTCGATGTCGTCAGAAGGTTGGTCGAGGAAAATATCCCTTACATACCCTCCAACGAGATAGCATTCCAACTGCATATCATCCGCCACATTCGAGATGAGGTGAAAGATGTCGTTATCAAGTATTTGAGCTAATTCGTCGTCGCTATAATTTTTGACTTTCATCTATCCTTTTTCTTTAAACCTGTAGAAATCTCTGCAAAAGTACAAAAAAAAGTTCATTTATTTGGTATTTATTATAAATTTTTTGTAACTTTGCACTCAAAAGTGTATTATTATGAAAAGAATAAAGACTGCGCTAGTTAGCGTCTTCCATAAAGATGGACTTGACGAATTGTTGAAAAAGTTGAATGCTGAAGGTGTGAAATTCCTGTCAACCGGCGGCACTCAAAAGTTTATAGAATCACTTGGCTACGAGTGTCAGGCAGTAGAAGATGTGACAACATATCCAAGTATCCTTGGTGGTCGTGTGAAGACACTCCATCCAAAGATTTTTGGCGGTATCTTGGGCCGTAGGGATAACGAAGGAGATCAGCAGCAGATGTCTCAGTATGAGATTCCTGAGATAGACCTTGTTATTGTTGACCTCTATCCATTTGAGCAGACAGTAGCAAGTGGCGCTTCAGAAGCAGATATCATTGAAAAGATTGATATAGGTGGTATTTCTTTGATTCGTGCCGGAGCAAAGAACTTCAAGGATGTTGTAATCGTGCCTTCTAAGGCGGAGTATGGAGTATTGCTTGATATTCTTAACAAGCAGGGAGCCCAGACATCTATTGAGGAGCGTCGTATGTTCGCTACTCGTGCCTTTGGCGTTTCTAGTCACTATGATACAGCAATAAATGCTTGGTTTGTTTCAACAAAAAAGTAATTTAAAAAGTAATTCGGATTTATGAATTTAGGATTTCTCTCCTTCGTTCAGGAGGTCGCTATGGACCTTGGTACAGCCAATACTATCATCATGCAGGGTGATAAGATTGTTGTTGACCAACCATCCGTTGTGGCAATAGATCGTGATACTAATCAGATGATTGCTGTAGGCGAGCGTGCCAAGAGCATGTATGAGAAAACAAATGATCGCATACGAACTGTCCGTCCTTTGCGTGATGGCGTGATTGCCGATTTCTCTGCATGCGAAATGATGATGCGTGGCTTAATCCGTATGGTACATAGCGGAAGAAATATTTTTTCTCCTTCGCTGCGTATGGTGATTGGTGTGCCATCAGGTTCTACTGAAGTGGAATTGCGTGCTGTTCGCGATTCTGCTGAGCATGCTGACGGACGCGATGTATATCTGATATATGAGCCAATGGCAGCAGCAGTAGGTATCGGCATTGATGTCGAGGCCCCAGAAGGTAACATGATTGTTGATATCGGTGGTGGTTCTACTGAGATTGCTGTTATTTCTCTTGGTGGCATAGTAAGCAATAACTCTATCCGTGTAGCTGGTGACGAGTTGACTGCAGATATTCAGGAGTATATGTCTCGTCAGCATAATGTAAAGGTGTCAGAACGTATGGCAGAGCGTATCAAGATTCACGTTGGTTCTGCTCTTACAGACCTTGGCGATGAGGCTCCGGAGGATTATGTTGTTCATGGTCCAAACCGTATTACAGCCCTGCCTATGGAGGTTTCTGTATGTTATCAGGAGATAGCACATTGTATCGATAAGACTGTGGCAAAGGTTGAGAATGCTGTCCTTGCTGCATTGGAGACGACTCCTCCTGAGTTGTATGCTGATATAGTACATAATGGAATATGGCTTAGCGGTGGTGGCGCCTTGTTGCGTGGAATAGATCGTCGTCTTGAGGCAAAGATTGGTATTCCATTCCATATTGCAGAAGATCCACTACATAGTGTTGCTATTGGTGCTGGTGTTGCGCTGAAAAATATTGGACGCTTCTCATTCCTAATGAGATAAGACACTTTTTGAGGGTTGAGAAACCTTATTGACTTCATAAAAAATCATTATAATTGGCTCATCTTTCTCCTTCTGGAGACGGTGAGCCTTACAATGTTATTTCGGTTTAACAGTTACCAAGGTTCAGTAGCTTTCTCGTCTGCCAACAGCATCGCTGGGGTAATATATCAGGGAAAATCCAATATTACCTCATTCCTGTCCTTGAGAGATGTTAATAAGGAGCTTACTATTACCAATGTTAACCTGCAGCAGCAGGTTCTTCAGCTCAAGAAACAACTGAAGAAGTATGGTGTTAGCTCCCATCACATAGAGCAGGCATTACGGGAAAGAAATTATACACTAATCGGAGCTCAGGTGGTTCAAAATAGTGTTAATAAGCAAGATAATCTCATAACAATCGACCGCGGTAGTGCCGATGGTATAAAAGAAGATATGGGCGTTGTCTCTGGCAATGGAGTTGTAGGAGTAGTATATATGGTAGGCTCCCACTATTCTGTTGTGTTGCCTATTATTTCTGTACATTCCAGTATCAGTTGCGAGGTGAATGGTACAGGATATTTCGGATATCTGAGATGGTCGGGAGGTGATAGCCATTATGCTTATATGGAGGATGTGCCCCTTTATGCTGATATAAAGATAAACCAATGGGTGGTGACATCTGGCTATTCTGCCATATTCCCTGCGGGAGTACCAGTAGGCAAAATACGTGCTTCAGAGAAAAGTCCAGATGGAGTGTCATATCGTCTTGTTGTAGAATTGTCAAGCGACTTTGTCAATCTTCGTGATGTGTGTGTCATCGACAATCACCATACACATGATCAGTTGCAATTATTGCAAGCAGCCAAAGATTCACTTGACCTTATTAAGAACCAATAAATGATAGATTATATAAAGAGAATAGCAATAATGGCAGTCGTCCTGATTTTTATTCAGGTATTGCTTCTTGGTAATATTCATATCTTGGGTGTTGCCAGCCCTTTGTTGTATATCTATTTTGTGGTTCAAACTCCCCGAAATACTCCCCGTTGGCTTATCATGGTGTCTTGTTTTATATTGGGTATTATTATTGATATATTCTTCTCTACACCAGGAATGGCAGCCGCTTCTATGACCTTAGTAGGCTTTGTTCAGCCATCTGTCTTAGAGTTGTATCTCCATAATGCTGACGATAAAAACTTTTGTCCGGGTATTCATGCTATGGGAACAGAGAAATTTACAGCATATGTATTGTTCCTAACTATTATATACTGTGCGGTTTTCTTTACCCTTGAGGCCTTCTCTATACAACATTGGGGATTGTGGATATTCAGTATTATAGGAAGTACTTTCGCTACGGTTTTCTCTATCGTTGTTCTCTCGATAGTATTCAGCACTACTGGTGTATTGATGAGTAAAAGGTAATGCGACGTCCTGATTATTCATATCGACGACTGGTAATAGGTGGCATATCAATATTGATTGTCGTTATCTATGCTATACGTCTTTTCTCCCTGCAAATAATGAGTGAAGACTATCGTCGAACTGCCGATTCCAACGCATTCCTCAAACGTGTGCAATATCCTTCGCGTGGCCTTATCTATGATAGGAAAGGTAAACTTGTTGTGTATAATGAGGTGTCCTACGACGTGATGATAGTCACAAACGAGGCAAAGAATCATTTGGATACTCTTGCCTTCTGTGAAGCTTTGGGAATCACAAAGGACCAGTTCTTGGAGCGTTTGGATGAAATAAAAGACTCAAAAAAGAACCCCGGCTATTCCCGTTTTTCGCAGCAACTGTTCATGGGGCAGCTCGATAAAGAGTTGTTTCTTGCTTTTCGTGAAAAACTATTCCGCTTCCCGGGAATATATATTCGTAAGCGTACCATTCGTCAGTATGCATATCCTAATGGGGCTCATGTATTAGGCGATGTCGGAGAGGTGTCGCAGAATGACATTGATGAAGCGGAGGATAAGTATTACGGACGTGGCGATTATATAGGCAAATTAGGAGTAGAACGCAGCTATGAAAAATACCTTCGTGGAACAAAAGGCATACAAATAATGGTGCGTGATGCTCGTGGTAGGGTACAGGGCCATTATCGTAATGGTCAGATGGATCGTCGCGCTATACCTGGCAAGAATATCACGCTTAGCATTGATATAGAGCTGCAGGCTCTGGCTGAGCGCCTGATGAAAGGAAAAATTGGCAGTATTGTGGCTATAGAACCATCTACCGGCGAGGTTCTTTGTATGGTTTCTGCTCCTTCCTACGACCCTCGTGGAATGATAGGAAAACGACGCAGTAAGACACATCAGGAACTGGGCGAGAATCCTTTTAAACCGCTTCTCAATCGTGCTATAATGGGCCAGTATCCCCCAGGTTCTACCTTTAAGCCGTCACAGGCGTTGACATTCCTCACTGAAGGAATACTGACCCCTTATACTCCACTGCCATGTAATGGCGGATTTAACTACAAGAGACTCCGTGTAGGTTGTCATCCTCATCCCTCGCCAATTAGTCTTTCTGAGGCTTTATCGACATCGTGCAATGGATATTTCTGCTGGGGGTTGTACTATATGATGGGTAAGCATAAGTATGGCAGCTTGGTGAATGCCATGAATAAATGGCGTGACTATATGGTGTCCATGGGGTTTGGCTATAAACTTGGCATCGATTTGCCAGGCGAGAAGCGTGGTATGATACCAAATGGAGCCTATTATAATGAGGTATATCGCCATTCATGGGGCGCTTTGAGTGTCATATCCATATCTATCGGTCAGGGAGAGGTGAACCTCACTCCACTACAGATAGCGAATCTGGGTGCCACAATAGCCAACAGGGGATACTACTATATTCCGCATGTAGTACGCAAGATAGAAGGTGCTTCTATCGATTCCATATATACTGAACCTCATCGTACCAAAGCCGCTACGTGGGCATATCAATGGGTGGTAAGAGGTATGCGGCAATCGGCTATCAGCGGAACTTGTAAGGCTCTTTCACGCCTTCCTTTCAGTGCCTGCGGAAAGACTGGTACTGCACAGAATAGGGGGCACGACCATTCTGTCTTTATGGGATTTGCGCCGATGGAGCATCCGCGCATTGCTATTGCTGTCTATGTGGAGAATGGTGGTTTTGGTGCTGACTTCGGTGTGCCTATCGGAGCCCTTCTGATGGAGAAATATATCAATGGCAAGCTGTCGCCGGATAACGAGGTGAGGGCAAGAGAATTTGAGAATCGCAGCATATACTATAGTACTGAAAGCAGATAACAATGAAGAGCAAGACACAAAATCCCAACCATACAACTCTTGAGGGTGAGAATATCCTTGATGAGTATGTCCTCAGCCATAGTGATGCAGAACCCGAATATCTGTATCGTCTGTGGCGTGCTACGAATGTCCACATGCTTCATGGACGTATGGCATCAGGACATCTGCAGGGACGTTTGCTGAAGATGTTCGTCAAGATGGTGAATCCGCAGAATATCATAGAGGTGGGCACTTTTTCGGGTTATTCTGCCCTTTGTATGGCAGAAGGCTTGAGCGAACACGGACATCTCTATACCTTTGAGATAAATGACGAACAGGAACCCTTTACGCGCAAGTGGATAGAAAACTCCCCTTGGGCAGACAAGATTACTTTCATCATTGGCGATGCTGCTACAGAAGCAAAAAAAATAGGCAAGTCTTTCGACTTTGCCTTTATGGATGGAGATAAGCGCACCTATGTGGAGACCTATGAAAGTCTTCTGTCACTAATGAATAAGGGCGCCTTCATACTTGCTGACAATACCTTATGGGATGGTCATGTGACAGATGCTGAATATGATAAGGACCAGCAAACCGTCGGCATCCGTCGCTTTAATGACTATGTGGCTGCTGACAAACGTGTAGAAAAGGTCCTGCTACCACTTCGCGACGGACTGACAATTATAAGAATTAAGAATTAATTCCTCATTGACTACGTCGATACCCGCAAGACTCCCAGTTCTGTCTAAGCCTCTTCGCGGATGCAACATCGGCTTGCCATCACAGGTCGCTTTGCGCGCATTCCTCATTTCTTACAGGTTCACCAACGCATCTATTCCCAATCGGTAGCTGTCTAATCCAAAGCCGCATATCACACCCTTACAAACAGGAGAGAGATATGAGTGATGTCTGAACTCCTCACGTTGGTGTACATTGCTGATATGCACCTCTATAACTGGAGTGGTGATAGCCTTGATGCAATCAGCCAGTGCCACGCTGGTATGGGTATAAGCACCAGCATTTAGCACAACTCCATCGTAGGAGAAACCTACTTCCTGAAGCTTGTCTATCATCTCACCCTCGATGTTGCTTTGAAAATATTCCAACTCAACTTCTGGGTACCATTCTCTTAACATTGGCAGATAGCTCTCGAAAGAACTATCACCATAAATTCCCGGCTCGCGAACTCCCAACAAATTTAAGTTGGGACCATTCATAATCAGTATTTTCATTTTATTTAACCTTTAACCGTTACTTAATTAACTCCCTGAGTTTCTTTACTCCTTCGCTGGCACCGCACATCAGGTGTTGCACATCAGTCTTTGCTGCAACTGGTTTTGGGTCGATGAGGTATATCGGAGTTCCTGGCTTTACATATTGTACCAATCCTGCTGCTGGATAAACGTTTAATGATGTTCCGATGATTACAAAGATGTCAGCCGTCTGTGCCACAGCGGCAGCGTCATACATGTTTGGAACTGCTTCACCAAAGAATACGATATAAGGTCTTAGCAAGGACCCGTCTCCAGCCTTTGTATCATGAGGCACTTCCAGTCCCGTCTCGCCAAAACCCTCATGGGGCAGGGTGACATGGTAGCGGGGATTGTCAACATCATTTGACGAACACATCTTCATCATTTCTCCGTGCAGATGTATTATCTTGCTTGACCCCGCAGCCTCATGCAGGGCATCGACATTCTGGGTGACAATGGTGACATCATAGTCCTTCTCCATCTCTGCAAGCAGTTTGTGTCCCTCACAAGGCTGCACATCCTTATATTTTACGCGTAGCATGTTGTAAAAGTCATTGACATAGTTGGGGTTTGCCTCCCAACCCTCATGAGTAGCCACTCGCTCTACGGGATAATTGTCCCACAAGCCTCCAGCATCGCGGAAAGTGGTCAAACCGCTTTCCACAGACATACCAGCACCAGTTAAAACAACAATCTTTTTCATCTTGCACTTAATGTTATGTAGATTATTTGAGCGCAAAAATACAAAAAAAATATAAAATACAAAAAAACTTTATTCTTTATTCCTTATTCTTTATTTCTTTTTGTAATTTTGCACGCGAATTTTATGTTTTAAAGCAAATTATATTTTTTTATACATGGATAAAGTAAGTTATGCCTTAGGTTTGAACATAGGCAAGCAATTAGAAAGTATGGGTGCGAATGACTTGAATATCGATGATTTCGCACAGGCTATTAAGGATGTTCTTGGTGGCAAGGCTCAGATGACAATGCCTGAGAGTCAGAAGATTGTTCAGCAGTTCTTCCAGGAACAAGAGGCTAAGCAGCGTGCAAAAGCAGCTGAGATGGGCAAGGTCGCAAAGGCAGAAGGTGAGAAATTTCTTGCCGAGAATACTAAGAAGGAAGGCGTTATCACAACAAAGAGCGGTCTTCAGTATAAGGTTATCACAGAGGGTACCGGTAAGTCTCCAAAGGCTACAGACAGCGTGAAGTGCCACTATGAAGGTTTCCTTACCGATGGTACTGTCTTTGACAGCAGCGTACAGCGTGGTGAGCCTGCTACATTCCCACTGGGAGGCGTTATAGCAGGTTGGACAGAAGGTCTGCAGCTGATGAAAGAGGGTGGCAAGACACGTTTCTTCATTCCTTACAATCTGGCTTACGGTGAGGCTGGTGCAGCAGGTTCTATACCTCCTTTTGCAACACTCATCTTTGA
>CAMNHS010000045.1 GCA_946539635.1 uncultured Prevotellaceae bacterium | reverse complement strand
GCGGAATTGGTCGAGAAACGACGACACGTCATTACGTGCTGTTGTTTCGTCTATCTCGTATTCATCAAGAATTACTTTTACCAGGTCGTCAACTTCAAACGGGCCTTGCTCCATGCGCTTCCACAAGAGCACTGACGACTCGTTGAGGGCTATGAGTTTGGAGAAGTCGATGTTTTCTTCTCCCATAGGAACGAGGAAACGCTCGCCGCACACCTCGTTAAGGACTATTCCTTTCTTAATTTGCATATTTTTAGTATTTTGTTAAATGATTTCGATATGAATTCCCTTGGATTTCTCTTTGCCCTGTAGCACAGCAGCAGCGGATAGCGCAGGGGGCGCAACTTGAGCCACAGATGCCAGTAGCAGGTGTACCAGAAACTGTCAACGGGCGTCACCTTCCCGCTTCCCTTTCGGTAGAATCCCGTAGCGATAGCCAGCACGTCGCGGCGGTGGATGTGCTCGGGAGAGAAATTGCCGTCACCGTACATCGTTATATTGTCGCCCGAGATGTCCACGATGCGATGCAGGGCATAACTCTTTGGAGCTATCTCGGCAAGGATGACATCACCAATCTTCAGATTCTCAGGCGCCTTGGTGAGCAATGCCTTGTCACGTCCGTCTTCGAGAAACGGGCGCATGCTGTAGCCACGCAGCGGAAGCGTCACGGTATGTCCGTCACGAACATACTCAGCCACCTTGGGGATTATTATTTCGTTAGGTAATTGCATGCTGTGATGGCTGATTGTGCGTCAGGCAGACAGTGGAGTTCTGTCACCTGTATATTTTCAACAAAGAGAGAGCATGTACGGCAAACACGCGAATAGAGTTCCGTATCCCATTTCATTGCCGAGCAGGCAGAGAGGACCGTTGTAAACGCCTCAAGGGGTGACTGTGGCAACATCTCGTTATGGTCGGCACGCTTTATCATCACTATGGCACCAAGGGGAGTCTTGACATTGCGGTAGCATGGTGTCTTGCCGCTCCATGGAGAGCCATAAAGGATGGCGTGAGGCTTTCTGTCGCCGTCGCGCTCGATGCGGATGATGGGATTGTCATCATTGACGAGGTCGCAGTTGGCAATGTTCCGCAGCCAGTTGGCCACCTGCGTACTCTTTCCTGTGCCGCTCTTTGCCGTGAAGGCATACGACACTCCGTCGTGGCGCACCACAGAGGCGTGGATGAGAAGAGTGTCAAAGTATGCGCTGGAGAAAGCATAGGAGAGCATCAGGGCATTGTTGAGGGCAAAGCGCATCGTCGGCAGACTGCCGCGGATGGCAACCTTGCAGTCGGAGAACTGCTGAGAGGTTTGGAGCAACGCACAAGGGAATCCCGAGATGTCGCGGACCAGAAACTGATAGCCTCCCGAGGGAAGACGGTCAACACGCGTCATGCCATTGCCAGTATCGACATCGCGAATGAGATGGGCATCCTTTATCTCCTTCAGCTTATCCACGATGGTAAGATTCATCAGCGGCTGTGCATCAGAGGGAATATCTGCCTTGAACGGTATGAACGACGGCAGGATATGGTCCAGAAGCAGAGATGACTCTACACCGAGAGCAGAGCCCGTCTGCGATGTCTCTGAAACAGTAATGCTGATGATATGTCCACCGAGAAGGTAATTCATCGAGAGAAAGAGAACTGACTTTTATCGGCAGCCTTTATAGTGTAGCCGAGTTTCTTGTAGTATTTCGCGTGCTTGAGGAATTTCTTGTCGAGTTTCTTCAGATTGGTATCATAGACAATCGCCCCCGTGTATTTGTTCTCGCCGATGGAAGTAAGATAGTTTGTCAACTGCTCAGAGAGAGTAGCACGATTCTGCAGGAACTTCTTGTTGAAAACCATAGAGTCGAGACGTTGCTCGTCGGTGAAATATACCACAGAATCGACGGCAGAGAAACCTACTCCGTATAAGTATATGGTCTTGGCAGAATATTTTTGAGGAGTCTGCTTCTTTATTTTCTGTGGCTTTGGTTCTTTCTTCTTCTTTACCTTTGAATCTTTACCAATGGTAGGGCTGACACCAAATCCCTGTGGCTGCTGTGGTGTCGTCTGTGCATTTGCAGGGATTACCATGAAGGAGAGAAGAAGTAGTGCAAGGAGTGTTGTTGCTTTTCTCATTTTACGTTCTGCTGTTTTACGGATTTGTCTTATTCTTTCGCGGCTATAGTTGAGCATGTCACCTATCTCTGCCATAGTGAGTTTTTCCTTTCCCTCGATGCCGTAGTAGTGACAGATGACGTCGCGCTCTCTGTCATTGAGCCTCTCAAGACGCTGATGCATATTCTCATTGAGTTCTGCATCTTCCACCGCCTCATTGGTATAAGGACGGCCTGAGGACATCTTGTCGGAGATTTCCTTTTTTATCTCTCCGCTGGGCATGATGCGTTCCATAGCCTTGCGGATATGGTAAACGGCATAATGGGCAAAGACGGGTTCTTTTTCGGGATTCCATTTACGGGCTGCAATGACGAGAGCCATATTTCCCTCACCAATGAAATCATCGGCGGTCATGCCGGGACATTGCTGTGCGTACTTATATGCCAGCGTCTCGACAACGTGGAGATTTTCTTTTATGATATCATCTATAGCCATGTGCTAAGCATTTTTGCCATCCAACCATACGTCTTCTTCCACCTGCTGCGCCATTTGTCCCACGACTCTTGGGTGAGCAGGAATGACTTGGCTTTGTCGTTGATGAAACGTTGGTCTAACTGGCGGGTGATTTCTTTATTTACTATGACGGCATTACATTCATAATCCCATGCCAGAGAGCGGGCATCAAGATTGCAAGAGCCGACGGTAGTCAGCTTGCCGTCAACGGTGATTACCTTTGTATGATGAAAACCGTCTTGGAAGATATATACCTTGGCACCACGTTTCATCATCCAGTGAAGATGATAGAAGGATGCGTCCGGTTCCATAGGTATGTCACTCTTCTGGGACATCATAATCTCAATATGCAGTCCACGTTTCAGTGCTCTCTTGATAGCCTTTTTTACGCTGTGTGTCAGCGAGAGGTATGGATTAACAAGACGGATGGTATCCTTGGCATTGTCGAAACAAGAGATATAGAACTGCCGCATTATCTTGTTCGTCTTGTGTGGCTCGCGATTTATTATGCCCACCATCATATTTCCCTTTGGCGAAGTCAGGGATGAATCATTAATGGCATCGCGTCCTGTCTCCTGTTTCCATGCACGCTGAAAAATCTTCTGCAACGTAGAAACTTCCGTTCCCGTAATGGAACAATGCATATCGCGCCAGGCACCAATCTTGGGAGTGCCGTGGATATAGTAATCTGCAACATTCATGCCCCCGATGAAGGCAATGCTGTCGTCGATGACAACAATCTTTCTGTGGTCGCGATGCATCACATTGTTAATCCACGGAAAGCCGATAGGGTCGAACACCTCTATCTCGACACCATGCTGACGCATATGTTCGAGATGTTCTTTCTTTAGCGGACGGTTATTACTCTTGTTTCCAAAGGCGTCGAACAATGCACGCACCTTCACTCCGCTTTCCGCTTTCTGTTCGAGAAGACGGAAGAGGGCATTCCCTATGCTGTCGTTACGGAAATTGAAGTATTCCAAATGAATGCTGTAGCGTGCATTGCGTATAGCCTGAAACTCTGCTGCAAACTTTTCCCTGCCGTTGGTGAGGAGCTTCACATGGTTGTCATGAGAAAATGTGACGCCATAACCGCGTAGTTCCTGCACAATCAGCGAGTCGCTGGACTGTGCATGGCACACTCCGGAAACACACAGGATGGAAAGTATTATGGCAGTTATATGTTGTAGCATTTATTCTTATTGCTATGACCTGTTGTGAACGTCAATCTGTGGGAATGGTATCTCGATGTTATTGGCGTTGAGGGCATCGTAAATAGCTTCGAGCACTTCGCCGTCATCAACATACTGGGTAAATACATTTACCCACACGATAACCTTCAGTACGAGAGCAGAATCTCCGAATTCCTTTAATACCACTTTCGGCTCCTTGGTAGGGTCGAGACAATCGAGACCCCTGATAGCAGAAAGGATGACACTCTTTGCCTGCTTGATGTTTGTGCCATATGCCACGCCGATATCAAGAATGTGACACTCATAACCATGATTGCGTGTCATATTCTTGTAGTTCTTAGTAAAGAGCTGAGAGTTTTGGAATGCTATCACGGAACCATCAGTAGTATCAATAGTTGTGGAGATATATGAGATGGAAGATACACGTCCTCTCACACCATCACAGATGATAAGGTCGCCAATCTTGATGCGTCCTGTCATGAGCGAGATGCCGTAATAGATGTTCTCCAGAATATCCTTGGATGCAAAACCGATACCTGTTGACAGACCTCCGGAGATTACCACGAGCCAAGTGCTTGAGACATTGAAGACTGCAAGGGTGATGATGAACCATACGCCCCAAATGAAAATCTGCAGAATGTTGCGTATCATCATGAAACGCTGTGCAGCATTGTCTGGGTCGTGTTGTTTCAGGCTCTGCATGATAATAGCTTTTACAGTGCGGTTGATATAGTTAAATATAAACCACAATGTAATGACAATGGCAATATCGAGAACGCTGGCGCGGAAGTTCTTTATGTTGACAAAGTCCTTTGTCAGCATGTTGAGTGTCATGTCGCTGAGGTTGAATACTTCTGTAGCCCAATAAAGGCTTATCATGACGCTGGCAACAGCAGAGGTTGGTAAAATGACAGAGTATATAAAATTATGTACCCAAGTCTGGTTGATTGGCTTGCTGTTTAGCTTGTTCCTCTTTGAAAACTCCTTATACCAGTCTCTGAGACAAGTGATAGTCAGTATGCAGGTCAGCTGCATTATCCACCATATCAATATTTGGACAGAGAGCAGTGTGAAACCTATCATGGAGCATACCAGAGAAACTATAAATACTATCTGTGAGAAATGGGCATAATACAAATCTGTCTTCTCAACATCTATTTCCTTGCGAAGTACGAACCATTGCCAAAGACAACAGATAAGCAGGATAGGGGGGAAGATGAGATTGACAAGGGCATTAGGTATCAGCACTACGCGGAAACTTATCACCAAGAATCCATTTACGAGCAAAGGCATGTAGAGGAAAAGGGTATTCATTGTCTTTCCTGCCTGTACACGAATTATTATGGATATGATAATGACACTCATGAGCCATGCGAATTGTACTAACAACCCTGAAGCCATAATTATGAAGTTTTGGGTGGAGAATGCCTTGACAATACCCAAAATGATGGCAAAGGTTACAGCTGTAGAGGCAAGGATTATACATGCGCGTTTTGCCAAGAACCATTCCCTGACGGATTCACTGGCATCCCTGCGTATTATCTTTGTTCCTATCCAGCGGACAATAATCTGGTTTAGGATGATGGCTATCATACCATAGAAAAGTATGACAATAAACAATCCTAATATCCATCTGCTGTCCCATTGAGAGCGTATATTATTGTAGCGAATATATTTCTCCCCGATGCTGGTGCGCATCTGTGAGATGAAGTAGCCAAAACGTGAGAGAATAGTGAAATAGTTATCACCACCATTTCTGAAAATGTTATTCTGAATCTCAGCATACTTAATGTTAGCATAGTCATTGAGATTTTTGAGACGTTCTTTTGTTGACGAATAGTACGCAATATATTCGTTCAGCTGTTCCCGACTCTCAACTACCATGCGGCGTGTATTTATAGCAAGGGCGAGACAAACATTGCGATCAGTCTTTCCCTTGTCATTAAGCATCATTACAGGCATAGAGCGGAGAGTTGTTATAAGACTGTCAAAACGCTCTACCTCATCATTGTTTTTTTCTACATAAGCTCGGAAGGGTATCAGACGCTTTTCAAATTGCTTGTATTGCTCTGTAGCTTCATGACAGGCATATGCAAGGTCAAAGACGTAACCATCTTTTTGAGAATAAAGCATCAGGGCATTCTGGTTACTGCTCTGCATAGTTTGCATGAGGCTCTTGAATACCAACTGACCTGCTATCTTCATTTCCTCCTGCTTGCTGCTATACTCATCGTGATACTTTTGCAACTCTTGACGAAGAATTGCAAGAGAACTGGAGAGGCTATCTTCCTTCAGAACTGCATGCGTCGGAAGAACAAATAGCAACAATAGAAATAATGAGATAAATGTATGAAATCGTTGAAGCATAATGCTGAAATTAAAATTATGCGCGCAAAGGTACTACTTTTTTGATACATACACAAACGTGTATAATGGTTTTTTCTTAAAAAAGTATAAAAAGACCTCTGCAGTAATACCAATATGTATTGGGTTTTATATTTTTTTCTAACTTTGCGCCCACTATGCAGAAGATAAAAGATACAAAGAGCCTGCGATTCCTTACCAAAGGAACTATTTGGGATATGCAGGAGAGTGACATTTTCTTTATGTGGCAGAAACCTGATAAAGAGGATGCTGCCCAAGAACATGCTGAACACTACATGGATATCATCAAAACCGCCTTTGATGTGGAGGAGGTTCCTAATGTTGGTGATGGTAAAGGTAGAATGGCACGTGAGATTGAAAAGAAGTATGAAGCACGTGGTATGCGTGTCGGTGTTATTCCTATCAGGCACAAGGACCAGAAGTGGGCAATAAAGAAAAAGCCTATCAATAGGGTAACAGACTTGACCTATGAGAATATTCGCCATATCTCAGCTGCCAAGCTTCTTGAAATTATCGATCGCAATTTTGGTGGAGGATGGGATAGCCTTAATCAGGGTGTTAAGGATATTATCTTGTCAGGATTTGATATCTCTACCAATGTTGTGCCAGCAGAAAGACTCAAGCGTCCAGGTGGATTGTATGAGTTAAAGATGGCTGACGGATATGAATGTCTTGAAATAGAAAAAGGAGGCTGGGTAGAAGCTATTTTTGCTAAAGTGAAGCCTATGAGCATCAAGCCGCGTCTGCGTTTCAATGATGAAGAAGGTCTTGATGATTTGGACGATGGTAAGAAGAGACGTAAACGTCGCAACCAAGATGACGATTTGGATGATGACTTGGATGGCGATGATAGTGATGATGATATGGACTATAAGTACTCTGTTGCTGATGAGGATGATCTCGACGATATCGATGAAGATGAACTGACAGCAGAAAGTTATCGTACCACCATAGAAGAAGATCCTGATGATCTGTCACTTGATGCTGCAGACCTGTCAGATGATGACTATTAATAAATTTTTGTTATGAAAAAGATTTTGTTATTGTTGCTTGCCAGTCTGTCAATCACAGCTATGGCGCAGGAAAAGTACGAGCAGGGTAAGCCAAATGACAATAACTATCGCTATTTGGATAATTACTTGGCTCTCAAAGAGTATATAGACTATTCAAAGTACCCAAACTTCAAACTTGGTGTGGGTACTACTGTTGATGCTTATCTGCAGAAAGGTCTGGTTTATAAGTTAACTAATGCCAACTTCACAGAGACTGTTGCTGGTAATGCTATGAAAATGGCAAGTTGCGTAGATGGTAATGGTAACATGAACTTCATAAAAGTTACGAACTATGTGAATACAGCAACAAAGGCAGGCCTTAACGTTTATGGTCATACTCTTGCTTGGCACTCACAACAGGCTAAGGCATGGCTGTTGAAACTGATGGCTGATAGACCAGATCCAAGTGGCGGCAAAGAGTATGTGACACTTGCCAGCAAGGATTTCCGTGTCACAAAGACCTATGGTTGGACAGCGAATCAAACTACGTATGGTTTTTCCCTTTCATTTGGTACGACAACGGGTCTCAATGTTACGACTACTACGAGCTATCCTTGGCAAGTGCAGTTCGTGCCTATGGATAATATCCAGCTTACAACTGGACAGACCTATAAACTGACGATGACTGTAAAAGGTACGAGCTCTGGTCAACTGGATGGCAGACTTGGAGATTGGGGAGGTGGCGCAAGCTTCAGCATTCCTTTCACCACAGAGTGGAATGATGTAGAAGTAAACGTCAAGCCTACTGTGGCAAATAATTTTATACTCGTACATGTTCCAAATTTTGTTGGTACTGTGAATATCAGAACAATCAAGATTGAGGGCTATAAGGATAAAACTATTCCACAGACAAAGCAGGAAAAACATGACACCCTTGTCTATGCTATGAATAAGTGGATTAAGGGCATGATGTTAGCTTGTGGAGGCAAGGTAAAGGCTTGGGATCTCGTCAACGAGGCTATCTCTGGTGGTGGCAATGATGGTCAAGGTAACTATGCGTTGCAGCACTCCGAGGGTTACAATAGTGGCACATGGGATGTTGGAGGTGATGCCTTCTATTGGCAGGACTATATGGGTGACTTGGATTATGTCCGTCAGGCATGCCGCTTGGCTCGTTTATATGGTCCGGAGGATGTGAAGCTGTTCATCAATGACTACAACCTTGAGGGTACTTGGGATATAGTTACAAAAGATGGTATCAGTGCCAGTAAGAAACTTTGGTCTCTTGTAAATTGGATAAAGAAATGGGAGGCTGATGGCGTTACAAAAATAGACGGTATAGGCACCCAGATGCACATTTCATTCAATAAGAATACTAATGCCCAAAATAATTTGAAGAATGCTATTACCGGTATGTTCAAACTCATGGCAAAGTCTGGCAAGATGGTTCGCGTAAGTGAATTGGACATGGGTTACAACGATATTAATGGTAACAGTGTTTCAACAGGTAGCATGACAGAAGCACAGCATAAGGAGATGGCTGCTTTCTATGAGTGGATTATTAAGCAGTACCTGACTATTGTTCCACCAGAACAGCAGTGGGGTATATGCCAATGGTGTGCTAATGATAATAATTCTCAAGGAGGATGGCGTGCTAATACTCCTGTAGGAATATGGGATGTTAACAGCTATCGTAAGCACGTCTATGCTGGCTTTGTACGTGGATTGAATGGTGGTGAACCAACAGAAATTGACTACGTAAAGGCTGAAAAGAAAGTTGATACCTCAAAAGGCATCTACAATATCAATGGTGTTCGCATGTCTGCGACATCTATTGAGGAACTCCCATCTGGATTCTATATTGTGGATGGCAAGAAGGTTTTTAAGTAATTGGGCTGCTAAAAAAGATATCAATGTCAGAGTTCGTCAATAATCTCTGATATTTGGTCGTAGGTAAAGCCGCGTTGCATTGCAAAGCGTATGAGTTTACCCCGCAGTTCGTAATCGCTGGATGCTTTTACAGAACGTTTTTTATTCTGCAATAATGATTTCAAAATATCGTGATAATCATTATTGCAGATTTCTTTTAGTATAGGGTCATAAATGTCTCTTGAGATTCTCTTTGCAAAAAGAGCATTTTCAATTTTTTTTACTCCCCAGTGATTGTATTCTTTCTTTGCTCGGATAAATACTCGGGCAAAACGTGTTTCATCAATATATCCTTCGCTCACAAGATACTTCAGCATCTTCTCCTGAAGTTCCTCTGACACCTCCCAGCGGGTCATCTTCCTGACTATGTCGTATTTACAGTATTCTGCCTTGGAGCATATACTGGTCAGTTTTGAGAGTATCTGTTGCTCTGTCATCTGTAGCAAAGAATAAAACGTTGTTTTCCAAAGGAATCATTTATGATGGAGATATCATGAAAACCTTGGTGGGAAAGAGAATCATATAACAGATTGGCATAAAGAGGATTTATCTCGAATGCCAACAAACCATTCAGTTTCAAACCCTGTTGTGCATATTTCCCTATTGCCTCATAGAAAAGCAAAGGCTCTTCATCAGGCACGAATAGAGCTTCGTGTGGTTCATGGTCAAGTACGTTCGCCTCCATATCAGGTGCTTCCTTGTGACAAATGTATGGAGGGTTACTAATTATGATGTCCCAAGGTGGAGCTTGGGGATAAGATGCTTTAAAAATATCCTGACATTCAAAGGAAACTGTAGCCCCCAGCATTTCTGCATTCTTACCAGCTATTGCAAGGGCTTTCTCACTGATATCCCATGCTGTGACATTGGTGTTCTCTTGTAATGCCAGTGATATGGCGATGCAACCGCTGCCAGTTCCTATATCGAGAATGTTTAGTGGGTGAGAACC
>CAMNHS010000044.1 GCA_946539635.1 uncultured Prevotellaceae bacterium | reverse complement strand
CTTGTGGTTGATGAACTATATGACAAATGGAACAACCAATACGTTGGTGCGGGACGCGCTGAATTTAAAGACCTGTGGCAAAGTCATGTACCAGAGTTCATCACACGAGACAGGAATCACCCTTGTGTCGTAGCGTGGTCATTGGGCAACGAACTTCAATCCTATAACGACCAACCATTCAATGACTTTGGAGTGACACAGTTTAAACTTATGAAGACTCTCATACAACGTTATGACAATACTCGAAAGGTAACTGTTGCTATGCACCCACGATATCGCAACTGGGAGACTGACTCTTTACCATGTGACCTTGCTATGGTTACAGATTTCCAATCATATAACTACAGATATATGTATTTCCCTGGTGACGGAAAGAAGTTCCCATGGATGACATTCTATCAAAGCGAGGCAAGCGTATCTGCTATGGGCGAAAATTTCTTCGGAATGGACCTTGACAAGGTAATCGGCTTAGCATACTGGGGAGGAATAGATTATCTTGGCGAAAGTCAAGGATGGCCTAACAAAGGATGGACTCAAGGAGTTTTTGACATTTCATTGGAGCCAAAGCCTAAAGCGTACTATATGCGTTCATTCTTCAAGGATGAGCCTATGGTACATATTGCCATAACAGATTCTAAGGGGAACATGATGTGGAATGGTGTACAAACAGGCAATGAAGGACAGAGTGATCATTGGAATCGCGTTGAAGGAACAAAACTCGAAATCACGACTTACACCAATGCCGATGAGGTTGAGTTACTCGTAAATGGAAAAAGTTACGGAACAAAGCAAAACGACAAAAAGTCTGCAAAAATGCGTAACCAAATTCGTTGGAAAGATATAACCTATCAGCCAGGTTATTGTGAGGCCATTGCTAAGACCAATGGGAAAATTGTCGCACGCCATCGGATCGAGACAACAGGCAAACCTGTTGCCTTGAAGATAGAAAGCGATAATAGCACATGGAAGGCTGACGGAATAGACCTGCAACATCTACGCATCTATGCAGTCGATTCAAAAGGTCGCAGAGTTTATACCGCCACAGGAGATGTGAAGGTATCTATAGACGGAACAGCCGCTACATTGGCTGCCATGAGTAATGGTAACCAAGCAAGTGATGAACTAAATATAGTGGATCATCGTATGCTATACAATGGTAGCATACTTGCTATCCTACGTTCTGACATCAAAGCAGGAACTATTACGGTAACAGCAACGTGTGATGGACTAAAATCTGCAAAAGCTAAGTTTACTACAAAATAAATGTATTCAATTAATCAAATCACAACACTTATTGGTGCCCACCGCTGCGGTACAGCAGAAAGGAATGTTTCATTTCTGTTAACCGACAGCAGGTCATTGGCATTCCCAGAAGAGACATTATTCTTTGCACTTCGTTCAGAACGCAACGATGGGCACAAGTATATTAACGAACTCTACAGTCGAGGTGTACGGAACTTCGTTGTAAGCAAACCTCCCACAGAAGATCTTGCGGGAGCTAACTTTCTCGTTGTCAACGATACCCTTGAGGCTTTGCAAAGACTTGCTGAGCGGCATAGGGACAATTTCAACATCCCAATCGTAGGCATTACAGGCAGTAACGGCAAAACCGTAGTAAAAGAGTGGCTTTATCAAATCTTAATGCCATCCATGCGTGTTACACGTTCTCCACGTTCATACAACTCTCAAATTGGAGTGCCGCTAAGTGTTTGGAGATTGAACGAAAACAGCGAGGTAGGCATCTTCGAGGCAGGAATCAGTAAGCCCGATGAGATGATGCGGTTAGCAGACATAATACAGCCGACTATTGGTATTTTTACAAACCTTGGGCAAGCTCACCAAGAAAACTTCCATTCTTTGGAAGAGAAATGTGCAGAGAAGATGTTACTCTTCAAAGATTGCAAGACTCTCATCTATCCGGCAGATAACGATGTCATATTCCGCACTTTGAAGAAGAGTGAGTTCAAAGGTAAGAAGCTCGCTTTCTCATTTACAAATTCCGATGCATCTTTCTTTGTAAAAGAGGTAAAACCACTGGATGGTCTTACACGCGTACATTATATTTATGAGGGCACGGAAAGCAGTTTCGACTATCCTTCATTGTTATCACCTGTTGACTCTATCATCATTACAGCTCTGGCAGCACTACACCTTGGCATCTCACCAAAAGAACTTTCTGAACGCATGCCACAACTGGAGCCGATAGCAATGCGTCTGGAAGTAAAAGAGGGACAGAATAATTGTATTCTTATTAACGACTCTTACAATAGTGACCTTGCATCCCTTGATATAGCTCTCGATTTCATGAATCGCAGACAGGACAGACAGGGACGTGAAATGACTCTTATCCTTAGCGATATTGAGCAATCGGGTATGAACAATGATGAGATTAGTCGCGAAGTGCTTAACATGGTGCAGAGACGCGGAATAACAAAACTTATCACTATCGGAAAACAGATTACATCTGCTGCAGGAGGCATACAGTTTGCCAACTACGAAGATACGGAGTCATTCCTTATCTCCAGCACTTTTGGAACGCTTCGCAATGAGATTATCCTCATTAAGGGAGCACGACGTTTCAGATTCGATCGTATCACAGACCTTCTCGTTGAGAAAGTGCATGAAACAACTCTTGAGGTAAATCTTTCGGCACTTATAAGCAACCTCAACTACTATCGCGACCTTATGGGCGAAAAGAAGATTGTGTGCATGATTAAAGCCGATGGATACGGAACAGGGGCTATAGAGATAGCAAAGACTCTTCAAGAACATCGTGTAGATTATTTGGCGGTGGCAGTAGCTGATGAAGGTGTTGCATTGCGAAAGGCTGGCATTACGGCAAACATCATGATAATGAACCCCGAGATGACCGCTTTCAAGACCATGTTCGATTATGACTTAGAGCCCGAGGTATATTCCTTCCGTCTGCTTGAGGCTCTTTGTCATGCGGCTACAAAAGAAGGCATTACAGGGTGGCCTATACACATCAAGCTTGATACGGGCATGCATCGTCTTGGATTCCACCCCATTGATGACATGCCACGTCTTGTAGAATATTTGACACATCAAAGCGCGTTAATACCTCGTTCCATTTTCTCTCATTTTGTTGGCAGCGATGGTGATGGTTTTGACGATTTCTCTAAGATGCAGTATGCCCTTTTCACGAAAGGAGCAGATACTGTTCAGGCAGCATTCTCACATCACATATTACGCCACATCTGCAACAGCGCAGCCATAGAGCACTTCCCTGAATACCAAGAAGACATGTGTCGTTTGGGCATCGGACTTTATGGTGTCAACCCTCGCACCAATAGTATAATAAATAATGTAGCAACGTTGAAGACCACCATCTTACAGATTCGACATGTAAAAGCCGGAGATTCTATCGGTTATTCGCGTCGCACCATACTTGACAAAGACAGTCTCATTGCTGCCATCCCTATAGGATATGCCGATGGTCTGAACAGACATCTTGGCAATCATCATGCCTACTGTCTCGTAAATGGCCAGAAAGCTGAGTATGTCGGAAATGTCTGCATGGATGTATGTATGATAGACGTCACGGGTATCAACTGCAAAGAGGGTGACAGCGTAGAAATCTTCGGCAACGACCTTCCTGTAACTGTGCTCTCAGACATCCTCGACACTATCCCATACGAACTACTTACGGGTATCTCAAATAGGGTAAAGCGTATCTATTATAGGGAATAATTGCCAAAAAATTTGGTAGTTTCAAAAAAAAACAGTACCTTTGCACCCGCTTTCGTAAAAAACGAAGCTGCATTCGACGATGCCGTGAGTGTTTTAGTGACTGGCTTCACAAGCATTCGAAGGATGTAATGAGAATCACTCACACTACAGTCACCTCAACAAATTATTATGTATTTAGACAACGAAAAGAAGGCCGAGATTTTTGGTCAGTATGGTAAAGGAACAACTGATACAGGTTCAGCAGAGAGCCAGATAGCACTCTTCACCTATCGTATCAAGCACCTCACAGAGCACCTGAAGGCTAACCATAAGGACTACAAGACAGCACGTTCTCTGACAAAGCTCGTAGGTAAGCGTCGTTCACTGCTTGATTACCTCTACGATCGCGACATCAACCGTTATCGTGCTATCGTGAAGGCACTCGGCCTGCGTAAGTAAGATTACAAAGACGATTAGATAATCCCTCATGAGCATGCAATGCTTTTGAGGGATTTTTTACTCTAAACTTTCACCTTTAAACTTTCAACTTTATATATGTACCTTTTTACATCAGAATCTGTTTCCGAGGGTCATCCAGATAAAGTCGCTGATCAGATTAGCGATGCTCTACTCGACCAATTCCTTGCATACGACAGTACTGCACATTGCGCTATAGAATCATTCGTCACCACAGGACAGGTAGTTCTTATGGGTGAGGTGTCTTCTGAAGCATACATTGATCTTCAGACCATTGCACGCAATACTATCAACCGTATTGGTTATACCAAGTCCGAATATCAGTTTGACGGCAATTCGTGCGGCATACTCTCTGCCATCCATGAGCAGAGTCAGGACATCAATCAGGGTGTCAGCCGTGAGATAGAAGAAGAGCAGGGAGCCGGTGATCAGGGCATGATGTTTGGTTATGCTACCAACGAGACAGACCGTTACATTCCAGTAACGCTCGACATTGCCCATCTCATCATGAAGACTCTTGCCGACATCCGCAAGGAGGGCAAGCAGATGACATATTTGCGTCCGGACAGCAAGTCACAGGTAACGGTGCAATACAGCGACGCTGGTGTACCCGAGCGCATTGACACTATCGTTGTCTCAACACAACACGACGAATTCGATGCTGACGCTCCTATGCTAGCAAAGATTAAGAAAGATGTAATCAACATCCTGATACCTCGCGTCAAGGCACAACTGAACGACCCCAAGATGCTGGCATTGTTTAACGACGACATAAAATACCTCGTTAATCCTACAGGAAAGTTTGTCATCGGAGGTCCTCACGGTGATACAGGTCTTACCGGTCGTAAGATTATCGTTGACACCTACGGAGGTCGTGGTGCTCACGGTGGTGGCGCATTCTCTGGCAAGGATTCATCAAAGGTTGACCGCTCTGCCGCCTATGCAGCACGTTATGTCGCAAAGAACCTCGTGGCAGCAGGCGTGAGTGATGAGATTCTCGTGCAACTTTCTTACGCTATTGGTGTCGCAGAACCTGTTTCCGTGTATGTCAACACTTATGGCAAGAGTCATGTGAAGATGACTGACGGCGAGATAGCCGCAAAGCTCAAGGATTTGTTTGACTTCCGTCCGAAGGCAATAGAGCGCACACTGAAATTGCGTCAGCCTATGTATGTTGAGACAGCAGCCTACGGACACATGGGACGTCAGCCACATACTATAAAAAAGGTATTTACTTCAGCCTATCATCCTACAAAAGAGATTGATGTGGAACTCTTCACTTGGGAGAAACTCGACCTCGTAGAAAAGTTTAGAAAAGCATTCCTGTAATGCGTGTCGAAGGACTTTCTGTTCCCTATACCATATCCACAGACAACACGTTGTCACTGGTGCTACTATTGTGTTCGTTGCTATCGATAATGATAGTAATGCGCTCAAGGAACGTCCTCTCACTACGCATACGCTCGCTATTCATTCATACGACGAATCTCAGCAACTATCGTCGTACAAAAAACAACGAACGCGAAGAATTATTTCTGTCCGCCCTGTCGGTATTTTCCCTGTCGCTGATAGGCTATTCTGCTGAGCTACATTACTTCGGAAACGCTCTCGCCATCAATCACTACCTCGTGATGATGTCATATGCAGGTATCTTCATTGCCTATCTGCTAATGAAGCGTTTCCTGTACATGATCAGCATTCCCATGTACAGCAACATACAGCAATGGCGCGCATGGCGACATCTTTTCAGCTTCACAACAGCACTACAGGGATTATGGTTTCTTCCTGTAGCAATTATTAATATTTACTTAGGATTAAGCGCTCCAACGACATTTATTCTGGCTATAATAGGCATTGCTATTACCTTTTTTGTCAGAATTTATAACGCATGGAGCATCTTTTTTAAGAAAAAAAGGTTGTATGTCCCATTTTTTTTGTACCTTTGCACCCTTGAAGCCGTACCCTTGGCTTTACTCGCTGGCACTTTAACAGGTGTAGCACAGACATTAAAAGGCACATAAAACAGTAACACTTCTGACATAAACACGATGGTAAAAAAGATTTTAGTTTCTCAACCTCAACCCACCAGCAATAAGTCGTTGTATTACACCATTTCCGAAGATTTTGGTGTCGAAATCGTCTTCCGACCTTTCATCAAGGTAGAAAGCGTTTCCATTCAGGAATTTCGCCAACAGCACGTTAACTTCAACGATTATACCGCCATTATCTTCACATCCCGCCATGCTATAGACAACTATTTCGCATTGGCAAAGGAAGCACGCTTTAACGTGCCTGAGACGATGAAGTATTTCTGTGTCACAGAGACTATTGCGCTCTACATCCAGAAATACACACAGTATCGTAAGCGTAAGATATTCTTCGGTTCATCCGGTAAGATTGACGACCTCATTCCTTCTATGGTGAAGCATAAGAATGAGAAATATCTTGTGCCGGTCAGTGATGTTGCCAGCAACTGTATCACGGAACTTCTCGACAAGAACGGCCTCAACCATACCGAGTGCATAATGTATCGCACTGTCAATAACACCTTCTCAAAAGAGGAGCTCAAGGCTTTCGACTACGACATGGCCCTCTTCTTCTCCCCTACCGGCATCAAAGCCCTCAAAGAGACTTTCCCAGACCTCAAGGATGGTGATTTAAAGATTGGCACATTCGGTCCTGCTACGGCACAGGCCGCACGCGATGCAGGTCTCTCGCTTGAGATAGAGGCGCCTACTGAGAAGTACCCTTCCATGACGAGTGCGCTGCGTCATTACCTGCAAGAGACAGCGGAGTAATACCGGAGGAAAGAGAAAAAGAGATTGAGAAATGAAGAAAAACGGTTTTCCAAAGCGCGACCATCTGTGCAGCCATCTGCTCATTGAGCGTCTCTTTGAGCCAGGAGGAAGCAAGAGTTTGCAGGCATATCCGTTAAGAATGGTTTATCGGGAGGCAGACAGCACACAGGTGCTCATCTCCGTGCCAAAGCGCCTTTTCCACAATGCGGTAGATCGCAATCGCGTCAAGCGTCAGATACGTGAAGCATACCGCACCAACAAATCTCTCCTCGCTACCACAAAACCACTCTCTGTAGCATTTCTCTGGCTCGACAGCAAGCATTATCCTACCAGCGTAATAAACAAGAAAGTATGCAACCTATTGCAACGTGGCTCAGAACAATTGGCACAGCAATCCTGTTAGCACCCATCACATTCTATCAGGTCTGCATCTCGCCTTTCACGCCACCATCGTGCCGCTTCACACCGACGTGCTCACAATACGCTAAGGAAGCAATAATAAAACATGGCCCCATTCGCGGGCTGTATCTCGCAATACGACGTTTGTTAAGATGTCATCCCTGGGGCGGTTCGGGATATGACCCCGTTCCGTGAGAGGTAAGAGGTGAGAGGTAAGAATTAATCCCATAAGCCCCATAAGGCATATAGGCCCTATAATATTATAAAAAAGACGATGAAAAACTTCATTGAAGAACTTAAATGGCGCGGAATGCTCGCGCAGATTATGCCTGGAGCAGAGGAATTGCTTCAGAAGGAAATGGTAACAGCATACTTGGGTACCGACCCTACTGCTGACTCACTCCACATCGGTCATCTCTGTGGCATCATGATGCTGCGCCACCTGCAGCGCTGCGGCCACAAGCCTATCATCCTCGTGGGAGGAGCTACCGGCATGATTGGTGACCCATCAGGCAAGTCACAGGAGCGCAATCTCCTCGATGCAGAGACTCTCTATCACAATCAGGAGTGCATCAAGGCACAGGTAGCAAAGTTCCTCGACTTCAATTCCAACGAGCCTAACGCTGCCGAGATGGTCAACAACTACGACTGGATGAAGGACTTCACCTTCCTCGAGTTCGCACGCACCGTCGGCAAGCACATCACCGTAAACTATATGATGGCAAAGGACTCTGTTCAGCAGCGCCTCAACGGAACAGCCCGCGACGGTCTGTCCTTCACAGAGTTCACCTATCAGCTGCTGCAGGGTTATGACTTCCTCCACCTCTATCAGACCAAGAACTGTAAGATGCAGCTCGGCGGTAACGACCAGTGGGGTAATATGACCACCGGCACAGAACTTATCCGTCGCACCCTTGGCAACGACACTGAGGCATACGCCCTCACCTGTCCGCTCATCACCAAGGCTGACGGCAAGAAGTTCGGCAAGACAGAGAGCGGTAACATCTGGCTCGACCCGGCCCGCACCTCTCCATATAAGTTCTATCAGTTCTGGCTCAACGTTTCTGACGATGACGCAGAGCGTTACATCAAGATATTCACCTCCCTTGAGAAGGAGACCATCGATGCCCTCGTTGCAGAGCATCAGCAGGACCCTGGCCGTCGTGTACTCCAGAAGCGTCTTGCCGAGGAGGTTACCGTCCTCGTTCACGGACAGGAGAACCTCGACACCGCCATCGAGGCTTCAAGCATCCTGTTCGGCAAATCTACCAAGGAGGGTCTTGAGAAACTCGACGAGCAGACATTCCTTGACGTCTTTGAGGGCGTTGAGACCTTCACCCTTCCGAAGGACCAACTGGGACAGCCAGCCATCGAGCTCCTCACACGTGACGACGTGAAGGTATTCCCATCTAAGGGCGAGATGCGCAAGATGGTACAGGGCGGCGGTGTTTCTATCAACAAGGAGAAACTCACCGATCAAAACCGTCCTCTCACTTCCGACGACCTCATCGGCGGCAAGTACCTCCTTGCACAGAAGGGTAAGAAGAATTACTACCTCATAACGGTTAAATGACCCTCTTCGTCATAATAACCTATTTCCTTTTACTCCTTGGGGTGAGCCGCCTGGCTGCTTCAAGGAGTAATAATAATGTCTTCTTCCGTGGCGAGCGCAAGTCGCCGTGGTACATGGTGGCTTTCGGCATGGTCGGCGCCAGCATCTCGGGCGTCAGCTTTGTCAGCGTCCCCGGCATGGTGATACATTCCGGCTTCTCGTACCTCATGGTATGCGCCGGTTTCATTTTGGGATACGTCATCGTCGCCTACGTTCTCCTGCCCTACTATTACCGCCACGGCGTCACCTCCATCTACACCATCCTGAAGCCCCTCGGGCAGTCCGCCTACAAGACGGGCGCATCGTTCTTTCTGCTCTCAAAAATGCTCAGCACGGGTGCGAAGTTCTTCGTACCCTGCTATATCATCAGCCTCATGCTCGGCTGGCACATATCCCTCACCATCCTCATGCTGTTCACCCTCGTGTGGCTCTACACCCGCCGCGGCGGCATCAAGACGCTCGTATGGACCGACACGCTGCAGACGCTCTGCATGCTCGTCACGCTCATAATAATAATATGGCAAGTAGGGCAAAGCCTTGTGGGGCATACAGGGCTTGTGGGGCTTATAAGCTATATGAGGCATATATGCCCTGCAAGCCACTTCTCCCCTGTGAGCCTTGTGCTCTCCTTTATCTCGGGAGCATTTATCGTCATCGTCATGACGGGCCTTGACCAAGACATGATGCAGAAGAACCTCACCTGCAAAAGCTTGCGCGATGCGCAGAAGGACATGTGCACCTACGGCGTTGCCTTCCTGCCCGTCAATGCGCTGTTCCTGTTGCTTGGCGCTATGCTCGTGATGCTCTCTGGTCAGCAGGGCATTCCCCTGCCCTCCAATCCCGACGACCTGCTCATACGTTATGCCCTGCAACATATTCCGGTCATCTTCCTGCTCGGAATACTGGCGACGTCGTTCTCTACGGTTGACAGTTCGCTGACAGCCCTTACCACCACTTTTTGTATAGACATCTGCGAGCGGCCCGACGACGAGCGTCTGCGCAAGAGGACGCACCTCGTTATGGCTCTGCTCCTGGCGCTGTGCGTCTTCTGCTTCAGCATCAGCGACACCACGTCCCTCATCGACATCATCTACACCCTTGTCGGCTACACCTACGGTCCGCTGTTAGGACTGTTTTCCTTCGCCCTGCTCCACAGCAACAGGCAGAGCCGCTATGCACCCGTTGTATGCATAGCAGCTCCGATACTTTGTTTCGTCATCAGCACCGCCGTCAGCCGTTACACCACCTACCGCATGGGCTACGAACTCCTCATGCTCAACGGTCTCCTGACCTACTGCGG
>CAMNHS010000043.1 GCA_946539635.1 uncultured Prevotellaceae bacterium | reverse complement strand
AAGTAGGAAAGTGAAAAGTGAAAAGTGAAAGGTGAAAAGTTACCTTTGACCTTAGACCTTAGACCTTCGACCGCCAAAAGCAAAGTTGCTTTGGAGAGTTGGCTTTCGTGGTAGCCGTACTTGGCGTAGCGGATGGGGCTGACGGTAAAGATGATGTGTATGTCGGGATTTATCTCCTGAAGGGTTTCGACACATTGCTTGAGATAGTCAGCACATTCCCCGACAGAGAGTTCCTTCTCGGTAAAAAGACTCGCAGGCCGCTTTTGGCAGTTGTCAACAATCTCGCCCGTCTCGTTGAGGATATAGACGTGGTTGGTGCCAAGAGTGACGATGGCGACATCATAGCGTGCGCCAGCTTCTTTCTCCTTCGCAATGGTATGCAGAACACTCGCAGGATTATACATCACACCATAGGGATTTACCGTAGCACGGAAGTGATTGTCCCTGAAAATGCCTCCAATCTTGTCTGCAAAGCAAGAACCCACGAACAAAAACTTGTCCGTGGGCTTTATTTCAAAATTGGCTTTTTGAATTGTAACGGTTGTCTGTAAATGCATCTCTCTTACAATAGATTCTTTTTTCTCAATATCCACCACATTCCAAGACTGATGACAATACTGATGGCGATGGCGATAGGAAATCCGTAATGGCTCGACTCCATACCATTGATAAGGTTCATACCGAATAGCGATGCTACGAGGGTAGGGAACATCAGAATGATAGAGAACGACGTAAGAGTACGGATGATAGTATTCATATTATTGTTGATAATAGAAGTGTACGTATTCATCGTTGACTCAAGGATTTCAGAGTATATATGTGCCGTCTCACGTGCCTGTGCCATCTCGATGGTGACGTCTTCGATGAGGTCAACGTCGATTTCGTCACAAGGCAGTTTGAACTTAAGCTTCTGCAGCAGAGTCTCATTGCCTCTGATGGAAGTCTCGAAGTATGTCAGGGAATCTTGCAGACGAGACAGATTTACAAGAGAAGTATTGTCCACCCCATGATCCATATTGCGTTTTGCCCTGTTGAGAAGGAAACTGATTTGCTTCAGACGTTTCAGATACCACACTGACGTACACAGGAACAGGCGGAATATCATATCGACATAGTCGGTAAAACCATTTCCTCTACGCTCCTGATAAGAAACGAAGTCTATCATCATGTCTGTCTCGAAAAAGCAGACAGAAATGAGCACGTCGCCCTTATGCATGATACCTAACGGTACCGTAGTATAGGGCGTACGTGACTTTATCTCCTTCATGTATGGTATTCGAAGGATGACGAGCTGCCATCCTTCTTCATACTCGAAACGTGCCCTCTCATCAGCATCACTGATGTCCGAAAGGAAGTACTCAGGGATCTGGTATTTGTCAACCATCTCCTTCTGGTCTGCCTCAGAGGGACATGTATACTGCATCCAACAATTAGGCTCCCATGCCTCAATGCGACGTATTCCGTTTATGGTATTCCAAAGTGTCTTCATGCAGAATCTGAATATTTATGGATTTGGGGTAAATACTACTTTTTAGTCAAGCCACTTAACGTAGCAGAAGTCCTGACGGTGTGGGAGCAAGTCGTTCTTAGGATACATGCGTACGCAGGTCTTGTAGCTGCCGGCACGCTTTACATCCATCTGACACTCAAAGGTGTAGAGGTTGCCTTCCTGCTTCACGAGCTTGAACTGCTCTACCTTGTTAATCTTGCGGTCGGTGGCCTCCTGATCGTTCTTGAGGCTGACGAGTTCAAGACCTACAGCGTCGTTAAGACCTTGTTCGTCGATGACGTAGGTGATCTTTGGATTAGTACCCGTATCGGCACCGTCGCGCAGCACTTTAGTGTCAGACGAAACGACCTTGATGGAATCCCAGCGTTCTGCCACAGCTTCTTTCCACTGAGCAATATCCTTTGCCAACTGGTAGTCTTTTGCATTAATCTTTGCAGAACGGGCAGCCAGTTTTGTATAGAACTTAGAATAGTAGTCGTCGAGCTGACGCTTCATAGTATAGTGAGGAGCGATAGTTGCAATAGAGTTCTTCACAACCTGAATCCAATCCTTTGACAGACCCTTCTTGTCCTTGTCATAGTACATAGGAACGATTTCGTTCTCAAGGAGGTTGTAGATTGTTGTAGCATCAAGCTGATCCTGATATGCCTGATTCTCGTATGTGCGCTCCTGCTTCAAAGCCCAGCCGGCACCCTTACGATAACCTTCAACCCACCATCCGTCAAGGACAGAGAGGTTTACAACACCATTCATCTCAGCCTTCTCACCAGATGTACCTGATGCTTCCAAAGGACGGGTAGGAGTGTTCATCCAGATATCAACACCTGATACGAGACGACGAGCCAGCTGGTAGTCATAGTCCTCAAGGAAGATAATCTTACCGAGGAACTCCGGACGCTGTGAAATCTCGTAGATGCGCTTGATAAGTCCCTGTCCTGCACCGTCTGCTGGGTGTGCCTTACCAGAGAAGAAGAACAATACTGGCTTCTCAGGGTTGTTAACAATCTTAGAGAGGCGCTCAAGGTCTGTAAAGAGCAGGTGAGCACGCTTGTATGTAGCAAAACGACGGCAGAAACCAATCATCAGCGCATTAGAATTGATGCGCTCAAGCAGAGATACTACACGAGCAGGATCACCCTGGTTCTTCAGCCATGACTCAGCAAACTTATCACGGATATACTTGATGAGCTTCTCCTTTAGAGCCATACGGGTCTTCCAAATCTCAGCATCTGGACAATCGTAGATACCATGCCACAACTCCTCGTTAGACTGATCCTCGTAGAAGCCAGGCTTCAGATACTTATCATAAACCTCACGCCACTCTGTAGCACACCATGATGGGAAGTGTACGCCGTTGGTGACATATCCAACGTGGTTCTCTTCTGGATAATAACCGTTCCAGATATTAGCAAACATCTTCTGAGATACCCAGCCGTGAAGCATAGATACACCATTAACCTCCTGACATGTATTGCAAGCGAATGTTGACATACAGAAACGCTCGTTATCATCATCAGGATTGATACGACCCATGCCGATGAACTCTTTCCAAGAGATACCGAGCATGTCAGCATAGCCACCCATGTACTTGCCAAAGAGGTCCTTGTCGAAGTAGTCGTGACCTGCTGGAACTGGAGTGTGTACTGTATAGAGTGAAGAAGCACGAACGACTTCCATAGCCTGATTGAATGTCAAACCACTCTTAACGTATGATACAAGACGCTCGAGGTTACAGAGTGCTGCATGACCCTCGTTGCAGTGATAAACCTGCTTCTTGATGCCAAGTTTCTCAAGCATCAGCATACCACCGATACCGAGAAGAATCTCCTGCTTCAGACGGTTCTCCCAGTCACCACCATAAAGAGCGTGAGTGATAGGACGGTCATATTCAGAGTTCAGGTCGTTATCTGTATCGAGCAGATAAAGCTTTACACGACCTACATTAGCCTGCCATACAAGTGCGTGTACATTATAATTCATATAAGGTACGTCAACAACAACCTGCTTGCCATCCTTGTCAAGTGTCTTTGTGATAGGCAGAGAATTGAAATTCTGTGCGTCATAGTTAGCAATCTGCTGTCCGTCCATTGAAAGGCTCTGCTTGAAGTAACCGAAACGATAGAGGAAACCAATACCGCACATATCAACGTTAGAGTCAGATGCCTCCTTGATATAGTCACCAGCAAGCATACCAAGACCACCAGAATAAATCTTCAGTGAGTTGTGGATACCAAACTCCATAGAGAAGTATGCTACAGAAGGACGAGTCTTGTCAGGCTTTACTGACATATAGTCTTTGAAATGCTTATATACGGCTTTAACATTAGCCATAATCTTCTTATCCTTTACAATTGCTTCCTTACGCTCGTAAGAGAGACGCTCGAGCAACTGTACTGGGTTGTGGGCAACCTCGTCATAGATATCCTCATCAAGAGAGCGGAACAACTCGCGGGCATCGTAGTTCCATACCCACCACATGTTGTGTGCAATCTCATCGAGGCACTCTAATTCCTTTGGGAGGGTTGATTTAACTGTAAACTCCTTCCAAATAGGAGTGTTTGCATAATCTGACTTGATCTTCATAATAGTTTGTATAATTTTTTAATAAGGTTTGTTGTTGTTATTTTGTACGTAGTGCAATGTCGTATGCCTGATAATAGTATTTTATGAATTTTTTCCAAAGCGCCTTTTTAGATAGTTGTGATGCCTTAGTACGGCATTTCTTTACCTGGGCTGGTGTGAATCCCGAATACTTTAGAACAGTATCTTTTATAGCATCTGCTACTTCAGAGTAGTTGTAGTCGGTACGATGAATAGTCTTGACACCATCTTCAATTTCTGAGTATGCTCCCTTTATTGTGTTTGCCCATACTCCAAAGCCTGCAAGGTCTGTTGTTATACATGGCACACTGAAGGCAACGCTTTCGAGTGGAGTATATCCCCAAGGCTCGTAGTATGATGGATAAACGGTGAGGTCTTTACCGATAATGACATCGTAATATGGCATATTGAGAATACCATCATCACCATTGAGATAGCTTGGGATAAATATTACCTTTACCTTGTCCTCCTTGCGATTCCACATATTGTAGTTCTTCATCATGTTGATGACTTTATCATCAGACATGTTATAAAGATTGTGGGTTATCATTGGCAGGTCAAGTGGGGTGTCGTATGTATTTACGCCTTTTGCCTTCTGGAGTCTTTCAAGGACATCCTTACGTGGGTCTCCAACCCATGCTGGTACTTCCAAAAATGCAAGAACTGGCTTCTGTAGTTTCTCATCATGGTTAAGGCGATTCATTGCCTCAATAAATACGTCAATGCCTTTGTTACGGAATTCGTAACGTCCTGATGTACCAACAATAAGCGTATCATCTGGGAACTGGCTACCTGTCAAAACGTTTGCAAGTTTGAGGAGCGCCTTGCGGGCAGCATTTCGTTTTTTCGTAAATTCTGATCCTTTTGGAATAAAATCGTCTTCAAAGCCGTTAGGAAGAACAATATCAACGGGCTTATCGATTAGTTCCTTACATTCTGTGGCGGTAATGTCAGAAACAGTTGTAAAGCAATCTACGTTCCATGCTGTCTGCTTTTCGATAGAGTGCTTTGACTGCATATTCAGTTCTCCAGCCATCTGGTCACCATTATAAGCCCAAAGATACTCGTACAGAGGCTTGTTATTGCCTGCGATAGAACGTCCGATGCTTGTTGCGTGGGTTGTAAAGATTGTTCCTATTGCTGGAAGACTTTTCTTGATATAGAGTGCGCCTAAACCGCACATCCATTCATTTGCCTGATAAATAACCTTCTTATTCTCGAGTTTTAGGAATTTATAAAGACTCTCTACAACAAGACCGGCTGCGTAAGAGAACATGCTTGCTTCATCATAGTCGCCATAAGCGTGAAGAGAATCTACCTGGAAATCTTCCCACAATTTGCCGTAGATAGAATCTTTCTCGGCAAAGAATGGGGCAAAATCTACAAGGATAGAAATTGGCTTACCAGGAATATCCCATCTGCCTACTTTTACCTTTAAAGTTGTTGATTCTTGCCATTCCTTGAGGATACTGCTGTCTGGTATGAAGAATGGATTTTTCTTGTCACCCCAGCAGTCAGGACCAATGAAAATGATTTTGTCGGGAAATTCTTCCTGGAGTGTCTTGGCGCGAGTTGATAGTACCGTATAAATGCCACCAACTTTATTGCAGACTTCCCATGAAGACTCAAAAATGTAATCAGGTTTTACCATAAAGACCAATATTCAAATTTTCTGGTGGGTATATAAATATTCCTATTGTTCTGTGTGCAAAGGTAAAAAAAAATAAATAAAAAATCTCTGTTTTTGGAATTTATTTTGTAAAAATAAAGGTTAAAATAATCTATATCAATTTTTATACGCACACAAAAAAACAAAATCGCACCAAAGAAATAGTTCTTTAGCGCGATTTTTATGATGTTTTATGGTATACCTTTATTCTGCAGCTTCTGTCTGCTCTTCTTCAACGGCAGGAGCTTCTTCTGGTTCAGTAGCAGGAGCCTGCTTTGGCTCAACAGCCTTTGGCTGCTCTGCGATGTTGTCCTCAGCAAGTACTGTTACAGGAATTTCTACACGTACTTCCTTGTGGAAGATAACTGTTGCAGCATATTCACCTACAGTCTTGATGTCCTTCATGACAACCTTCTTGCGGTCAATTTCAATGCCCTTCTTGGCCAACTCTTCAACAACGGTGCCAGCGTTTACAGAACCATACAATACGCCTGTTGCACTAACCTTAGCCTTAATCTCGAGTGATACACCATTAAGTGCTGCAGCTTCTTTTTCTGCATTTTCGAGTATCTTAGCAAGCTTGTGAGCCTGCTGCTTCAGGTTTTCTGCCAACACCTTCTTTGCTGCAGGAGAAGCAATGACAGCCTTACCTGTAGGAATGAGGTAGTTACGTCCGTAACCAGACTTAACATTAACTATGTCGTTCTTGAATCCAAGACCGATTATATCTTCTTTCAGTATAATTTCCATTGTGTAATCCTCCTAATTAAAATTATTTCATCATGTCGGTTACATAAGGAAGCAATGCGATCTGACGAGCACGCTTAACAGCCTGTGCTACACGACGCTGATACTTCAAAGATGTGCCGGTAATACGACGTGGAAGGAGTTTTCCCTGCTCATTGAGGAATTTCTTCAGGAACTCAGGGTCCTTATAGTCGATGTACTTAATACCGCTCTTCTTGAAACGACAATACTTCTTCTTGCGAGTGTCGATTGTTGGAGCGTTAAGATAACGGATTTCTGAATTGTTCTCTGCCATGTTTAAGCCTCCTCTTTTTTAGCATACTTGGCACGACGCTTCTCTGCGTAAGCAGCTGCATACTTGTCAAGTTTGACGGTCATAAAACGGATTACTTTCTCCTCGCGACGGAAAGATGTCTCGAGTTTGTCTACTACTGATGGCTCTGCTTTGAACTCAAAGAGGAAATAAAATCCTGTTGACTTCTTCTGAATAGCATAAGCCATTTTCTTGAGTCCCCAAGCCTCCTCATTCAGTATCTCAGCACCATTGTCAGAGAGTACTTTCTTGAACTTAGCGACCGTTTCCTTTGTCTGATCATCAGACAAAACGGGAGTCAGGATGAAAACGGTTTCGTAATGATTCATCATTAGTTCTTGTTTAAAATTGATTATAAATAATGTACTGCAATGTGCTATTTTTACACAAAGCGGGTGCAAAGGTACAAAAAAATAAGCAAAACACCAAATAAAAATGCAATTTTTTTGATGTTTTGCCTAAATAATATATATATGTGATTAATAACTTCTGGCAATGAGAACTCTGCATTTAGATGGTTTTCCTGATACCATGTCAATGCCAGATGTCTGCTCAAAAGCAAATGGTACGCAGCGTATTGTCGCTTGTGTCTCCTCTTTTATCTGTGCCTCTGTTTCTGGTGTGCCGTCCCAGTGGCAAAGGAAGAATCCTCCGTCCTTTACCCTTTCCTTGAATTCCTCGTAATTGTCACACTCAAAGATGTGGGCATCTCTAAAATCTTTTGCCTTCTTAAAGATGTTGTCCTGTATATCTTCAAGCAACTGTTCTATGCGTTCTGCAAGACCCTCGAATGGTACTGTTTCCTTCTCAAGGGTATCTCGACGCATAATCTCTACAGTTTTAGCTTCAAGATCACGTCCTCCCATTACGATACGAACAGGTACCCCCTTTAATTCGTAGTCAGCAAATTTAAACCCTGGGCGTTTGTTGTCAGCATCATCATATTTTACGCTGATGCCTTTTGTGCTGAGAGCTTTGATGACTGGCTGGAACAATTCAGAAATCTGTTCCTGCTGCTCTCCCTTTCCGATTGGTATGATAACTACCTGTAGTGGTGCGAGGCGAGGAGGAAGTACCAGGCCATTGTCGTCAGAGTGTGTCATGATGAGTGCTCCGATAAGGCGTGTTGATACACCCCATGAAGTAGCCCATACGTATTCTTGCTTATTTTCTTTTGTAAGATATTGTACACCAAAAGCCTTTGCAAAGTTCTGGCCGAGGAAGTGTGATGTTCCACTCTGCAGAGCTTTTCCGTCTTGCATCATAGCCTCGATGGTGTATGTGTCCAATGCTCCAGCAAAACGTTCTGTTTCGCTCTTAACACCTTGCATAACAGGTACTGCCATCCATTTTTCAGCAAACTCAGCATATACTTTCAGCATCTTCTGTGCTTCCTGTTCTGCCTCTTCACGGGTTGCATGGGCCGTATGACCTTCCTGCCACAGGAACTCTGAAGTACGCAGGAATGGACGGGTACGCATTTCCCAACGCATTACGTTACACCATTGGTTACACATTAATGGCAAATCACGCCAAGAGTGAATCCAGTTCTTGTAAGTGTTCCATATAATTGTTTCGGAAGTTGGACGTATAATCAGTTCCTCTTCTAACTTTGCTGTAGGGTCAACAACAACACCGTCATGTGTCTCATTTGTCTTCAGGCGATAGTGGGTTACTACTGCACATTCCTTAGCAAATCCTTCAACATGTTCAGCTTCGCGTGACAGAAATGATTTTGGAATCAAGAGGGGGAAATACGCATTAACAGCACCAGTCTCTTTGAACATCTTATCAAGTTGTGCCTGCATCTTTTCCCATATTGCATATCCATATGGCTTGATTACCATACATCCACGGACAGCACTCTGTTCTGCTAAGTCCGCCTTAACAATTAAATCATTATACCATTGGCTGTAGTTGTCAGCTCTTTTCGTTAAGTCCTTTAATTCTGCCATTCTTTCTTTAAATTTTCGGTGCTCGCACGAGCAAAGCGAGTGCAAAGGTAATAAAAAAAGATGAGAGTATATATACAATGTATTACATTTATGTAAAAAAAGTGTTAAAAAATATAAACTATATTTTATGTTGTATCGAATGTGTATGAAAATTATTATTTTTGCGGTGAATAAAAATGAACGGTTATGGCAAATAAAAGATCATTAAAACGGTGTATTAACTATATTTGTGGTGAACTGTTTGCTGAATGTATTTCAGTGTCAGCATACTATAATAGTGATAAGCAGAATGCGGATACTTTGCTGCGTTGCATAATGCGCATACATTCTGACTATATAATGAGGGTATCTCATCCAGAGCCAGGAATGCCAGCAAAGAAATATTACAAGTCATTGATTGCTGATTTCAATAATAGCGTCAATGAAGTTGTTGACCATATAAAGAATCTGCATGCTTAAAGCATTCTGTCGCTGGTTGTTATACAGCAAGATGGGATGGCGTACGGATGTTACTGTTGCCTTCCCGCAGAAATGTGTTGTCTGCCTTGCTCCTCATACAAGTAATTGGGATTTCATTCTTGGAATGCTCTATTCTCGTGCTGAAGGGGTACAAATACAGTATCTCATGAAAAAAGAATGGTTCTTTTGGCCATTGGGGCACATCTTTAGGAAAACAGGTGGAATACCTGTCTATCGCCAGAAGCACGTTTCGATGACAGATACCCTTGCTGAGGTGGCAGAAAAGTCGTCTGAGTTTCGAATTTGCGTTACTCCTGAAGGAACCAGAAGTTTAAACCCTGATTGGAAAAAGGGATTTTATTTTATTGCCCAAAAGGCTGGTATTCCTATTCTTCTGTATGGGGTAGATTATCAAAAGAAGTTGATACAATGTACCAAGAGTATTGTGCCTTCAGGAGACGTTGATAAAGAATTGCAGGATATAAAGCAGTATTTTAAAGATTTCAAAGGAAAACATCCAGAAAATTTTTCGATATAACTTATGAATCGGCATATTGTCGTATATATATTTACAGCTCTTCTTGTGCTGTTCGCTTCATGTGGTAAACATGCAGTGAAAGATACAGGAAAGATTCCTATTGACATTAAGAAGGAAACAATTGACTACAAAACCAAGAAAGATAAGTCTTATAGTCATGGTTGGTGGGGAAAACACTCTTATGAAGGCAATCCTTGGGTAAAGAATGTTTCTCGTCCCAAGCAACCTACTGCCGCATTGGCAGGAAAACATCTTTCTGTATGGCAGAGTCATGGTAGTTACTATGACAAACAAAAAGGCTTTTGGAAATGGCAGAGGCCTCTGCTGTTTTCTACTACGGAAGACCTCTTCACCCAAACTATTGTGGTGCCATATCTTATTCCGATGCTGGAAAATGCTGGTGCTGTTGTCTTCACTCCACGTGAACGTGACTGGCAGCCTAATGAGGTGATTGTCGATAATGACAAGGGTTCGTATGTTCCAAGTGATGTGATATATGATGGGTATAATCCTTTCAGTGAGGGAAGTGTTAAGAAGACACATGCTACAAAGCATGAGGACGAGTTTGTGACCTATCAGCCAAATATTCCTGAATCAGGCAACTATGCTGTCTATGTCTCATATACCACAGAAGAAAAGAGTGTTGATGATGCTCTCTATAG
>CAMNHS010000042.1 GCA_946539635.1 uncultured Prevotellaceae bacterium | reverse complement strand
TTTAGTTTAGTGGAACATCAAACTCTACCTTATTGCTCATCGTTACTCCTTCAGAGTTGATGTATAGAACAAAGTGTGCATTTTCTCCTTTCAGGTTCTTCTGGGCGCTGATGAAAGCCGTATAGCGTAGGGCTTTCGTTGGACCGATGCTCTCTATTGTAATGGCAGGAGAAACAAGCAAATGTTTATTTTTCGTTGTTTCTTCAACCATAGGCATAACGTTCATAAATGTCTTCTTTTGTGTATTGCGGAAATCGAAAGCTATCTTTACGAGGTCACCCTTGCCGATGTGAATGCCTGCATTACCGTCTTTACCGATGAATTCGACATTTTCTATCACTATCGGTTCTGTTACAGTATTTTCCAGCATTTTTTCTGCTGCCTGCAGTTGTTTAATGTCTATATTCTGCTGCATCGGCTGTTTGTTATAATCCTGTTGGGCAGGATCTGATGTCTGTATGACATAGTGGTATTCGTCTTCCTTGATATTGCCATATTGTCTATTATCATGTGGTGTGCCGTCATACTGCATTTCTTGATTATCATATAGGCGTTGTTCTCTTTTTTCAACGGCAGCACCTATTGCTGCGCCACCTGCAGCACCTCCAGCCATTCCTATCAGGGTTCCCAGATTACTACCATGATAACCGCCTGCTATACCGCCGATAGCGCTTCCTATCATGCCACCAAACATTGCGCCTCCAGCCGCTCCGCTACCAATGCTGCTGCAAGAAGCAAACATTACTCCCGACATAAGAAAAACAAAAATCCTTTTCATAATTACCATATTTATTTGTTTATATAACTCCCTTTTTTCACTCCCTTTTTTCACTCCCCTTTAACTCAATTATCTCCAAATCTTTGATGTCTTTTCCGTCAATGGTGAAGCGTACGAGAGTTCTGACAGGCTGCTGACCATACAGGCCTGCTGCCCCAGGATTGATATGAAGGAATCCATAAAGTCTGTCATACATTACTTTCAGGATGTGTGAATGGCCAGAGATGAACAGCTGTGGTGGCTTGTGCGTCAGTTGCCAGTAGATTGAGCGGTCATAGCGCCCAGGATACCCTCCGATGTGTTTCATCAGCACCTCAACATCTTCGCATTTAAAGCGCAAGATCTCAGGAAACTCACGTCTGACGATGTCTCCATCGATGTTTCCATGCACTCCACGAAGGATGATGTTGTTCTCTCCATGTTTTATTTCCCTGAGTTTATCAGCAATTTCTATACTGCCAAAGTCCCCAACATGCCATATTTCGTCGCATTCCGAGAAATAATGTGCATATCTATCATCCCAATAAGAATGTGTATCAGAGAGTAAGCCAATGCGTTTCATGGTTACAAAAGTAGTAAAAAAAGATGAAGGAAAGATGTAAAATAGAATTTTTTTGCTTTTTTTTCTTGCATTATTCATAACTTAATCGTACCTTTGCATCCAAATTGAGAAATAAAAGGCTGCTCTGTTAGTTCAATGGATAGAACAACTCTCTCCTAAAGAGTAGATCCCAGTTCGATTCTGGGACGGAGTACTACAAACACTTAAACAAGAAGGTTTCTATGGCAAAGATTACATCTAATTTATCTATTGTTCGTCTGTGTGAGGATTATCAGACATCAAATAAACTCAACATGTGGGCGAATATCATTAAGACATTGATACTTCTGGTTGCAGCAGCAATCATAATATTTGGTGCTATAATGGCTTCTCAAGGTATGCTGGGTTTTGGCGCTATATATGTTGCAGTTGGTGTGCTGCATGCCTTTGTAGCATTCTTCTTTGTATATATCATTCGTGCTTTTGCCATTATTACTGAGGCAGCAACAATGATAGTACTCGAGCATAAAGAGGCTGAATACTACAGCAAGGAAGCAAAGATTGCCAATATCTACAGCGAAGAAGAGATGAATAGGGAGTATAGCAATAATAAACAAGATAGTGCCAGCGAGGAGCCAATAGTTCCTCTGCAGCCATCAAAGCCTGCAGCCAGTGCTTCAAATAATGGTTCTGGTTGGACTTCTACTCCTCCAGCTCGTCTGCGTACTGGTGCTAAGTGCCGTCGTCGTGGAGATACCAAGACAATGGAGATTCAAGATATAAGCATGGGTCGTTATACTTGTATGGATCCGCTGACACATAAATTCCTTGGAGACTTTAAACTTGAGGATTTAGAATTTCCACTATAAATGAGTAAGAAGTTTTTATTCTTTTATGTCTTTTGTGCCTCTACTATCCTATGTTTTGTGGGATGTAAGGGAGAGGTTGTAGATGAGTACACTACTCATGTGGCTTCTTTTCGCTTTGATTTTCAGTATGGACATACTCAGTCATACTTGTATCCTGCTCTGAATTCAACGAATTACTTCTGCTTCTTTTCTACCAACCCCATTCAAGGGGGATATGACCTTGTAACAGAAGCCTATGGTACTAAAGAAAAAAATGTAGAACACATAACAGAAGCCGTATTAACAAAAAGCGGAAGAGCTTTAGGACTCAATAATGGTCTTATTGCAGGACGTTCTTCTTTCCAGAATGGAGAACTTTATGTCTTCGACAGACAATGCCCAAATTGTTTCAACGAGACAAATACCAAGAATTTTACCCTGAATTTTAAGGATGCATCAAGTGTTTATTGCAATAGTTGCAAGCGAACATATGGACTTCTTAATGGTGGAGTAGTAGTGGCAGGTGGAAAAGAGGCTAACGAGAAACTTTTACGCTATCGTGCAACATATTCTGGCACATATTTTCAAATTTCAAATCCATAAAAAATTTCTTTAGGTTATGAAACTTTGGTCAAAAGGTTTTGAGATAAATAAAGAAATAGAAAACTTTACTGTAGGTCGCGACAGAGAGATGGACCTATATCTCGCAAAGTACGATGTATTAGGCAGTATGGCGCATATTACCATGCTTAACTCTATTGGCCTTATTGCAGATGATGAATTGCCTTTGCTTCTTGCAGAACTTCGTAAGATATATGCTGTCTGCGAGGAAGGTAAGTTTGTTATCGAAGATGATATAGAGGATGTCCACTCTCAGGTAGAACTGATGCTTACCCGTGCTTTGGGTGATATGGGTAAGAAAATCCACTCAGGACGCTCCAGAAATGACCAGGTTCTTGTTGATTTGAAACTATTCACTCGTGCAGAGCTGAAGAATTTGGTAGAGGAAACAAGGGCTCTTTTTGATGAACTCATCGGTAAAAGCGAGGAAAATAAGGATGTCCTGATGCCAGGATACACCCATTTGCAGATTGCAATGCCATCAAGTTTCGGTTTGTGGTTTGGCGCCTATGCCGAAAGCCTTACTGATGATATGCTCTATCTGCAGTCAGCATATAAGATGACAAACCGCAATCCTCTTGGTTCTGCCGCAGGATATGGTTCTTCTTTCCCTCTGAACAGACAGATGACAACAGACCTCTTGGGTTTCGATAGCATGAACTATAATGTTGTTTATGCTCAGATGGGCAGGGGAAAGATGGAACGTAATGTCGCCTTTTCTATTGCGGGTCTTGCAGGCACATTGTCAAAAATGGCATTTGATGCTTGCCTGTTTAATTCACAGAACTTTGGTTTCATAAAGCTTCCAAAGGAATGTACAACAGGCTCTTCTATAATGCCTCATAAGAAAAATCCCGATGTTTTCGAGTTAATTCGTGCTAAGTGTAACAAGTTGCAGGCTTTGCCAACACAGATAACACTTATACAGAATAATCTCCCATGCGGATATTTCCGTGACCTCCAGATAATAAAGGAATGCTTCCTGCCAGCCTTTGAAGAGTTAAAGGACTGCTTGCGTATGTGCACCTATATTATAAGTAAGATAGAGGTGAAGCGTGATATCCTTGATAATCCTATGTATGATGCCATCTTCTCTGTTGAGGAGGTTAACAAGTTGGCAGCAGACGGAATGCCTTTCCGCGATGCCTATAAGAAGGTTGGATTGGAGATAGAAGCAGGTAACTTCGTACCAAATAAGGATATCCATCACACACACGAAGGTTCCATAGGAAACCTATGTAACGATAGAATCGTAGGATTAATGGATAGCATTATGCAGGATTTCCACTTTGAGAAGGTAGAAAAAGCAATAAAGGCTTTACTCCTCGGCTAATTTCATAATAGGAAGTCCTCGTCCAGTTATTTTTCCGTTCTTAATACGTATATTGTCGGGAATATTGTTGATACCAAGTGTCTTAACAATATTTCCGTCCATCATTTTTCCGTCGCAGATAGTAGGAACATTTTCTGCCTCACATTGCTTTAGAATCTCTCGACATTTCTTTATGTCAGCATCCAAGCAAACAGAAATGATATGGTCGAAGGAAATCTTCTCCTTGTCGTTATTTGCCTTATAAATGTACGAATCCTTGTTGTTTGCCTGTCTCAACATACTTTGTGAGTCATAGTTCCAGGTTGCCCATATTATTATAAGGCTGTTGCCAGTAAGGCTATTGCTGCTAACTGTCTTACCATTGATGTCTTTAGCAGTAAAGTTTGGTAATCTGTCGCCTACGGAAAAAGCAACTTTTGCTGGGAGATATTGTCTTTGCATCCAAAGAGAGATAAGGGTATTGGGATTCTCCTTTATATATTTCTTGGCTTGTACTTGTAGCTCTTCCGGAGAGAGTTCGTTAGTATTTAATCTCCATTCGGTGAAATCGTCATTTTCTTCCGTTCCTGTTATTTCCAATTCCTTCAGCTTTGCTGCACTACCATCAAAGTGTATATCAGCGCCTGGTTTTACAAAGATAGGCAGCTGCTTGAAATTTGGGAAGACAACAACAATGGTTCCCTCTCCAATAATGCTGCGTTCATAAGTAAAACGTCCTCCATTCACTCTAATAGTATCAATACCTGGAATAGCTCCATCTGGTGAATAGACGAGGAACTCTGCCATATTTACGTTTAGCAAGCGGCCTTCAACAGAGAAGTGTTCATGGTCAGAACCACATGAAGAAAGGAAGAAGGGGGATAATAAAAAAGATAAAAGTACAAAAGAAGTAGTTAGAAGATGCCAACAATATGAACGTTTGTAAGACATACTTTTAAATCTAAACTTTTATACTTTTATCTTTTAACAAGCTAGTGCCGCGAGCGGGACTCGAACCCGCACGACCGTTTCGGGTCAAGGGATTTTAAGTCCCTCGTGTCTACCAATTCCACCATTGCGGCAACCTTATGTGCTTTTTATCAAAGCGAGTGTGCTTCGTACAAAAGCGAGTGCAAAGGTACAAATAAGTTTTGATAAATGCAAGAAAATAACAAAAAATCTGCTTTTAGTTGTTAACGTAACACCTTTGACCTTCGACCTTTGACCTTCGACCAGCAGGTCAAGCATAAGGTATCATTGAAAGCATATCGGCAAATTTGTCTATGCCAGCTTCCAATTTGTTACCTAACATCATCTTTAGCATTGGGTTCAAATCAGCCTTCAAGGTCAGCTTCATGCGAGTTCCCAGTTCGCCTGGGAGCAGCTGAATCCACATATTAGCTTCAATCGGAGATTGTGCTGTCTTGAATTTTATTGTTCCTTTTCCTGAGTTTTCAGCCGGATTCTCACGATTTATGATATCGAGTTCGAAGGTTCCCATCATACCTGTATCAAGAGAGATGCTGTCAGCAGTCAAGGTGACATTCTTCAGCATATTGAGGTAAGAGGAATCCTGTCCTGCTTCCTCTATTTTCTGCCTCAAGATGTCATTATTCTGTGCATTCTCTATTACAGGACGCAGATTTTCCAGGTTTGATAACTTGGCATATACAGCCTCTATTGGAGCAGCTATCTGCTTTACTTGACTTTCGTATTGGCTCATTGTTTCCAAGTGTTAGGTGATTTACGCCATTCTGCCAGCACTTCCAAGTCTTCTGGCTTTATATAACCTGTCTTTGCTGCTATAGCTGTAGTATGTTCATAGTCAGAAAGAGTTACCAGTTTTACACCTGCCTCCTTAAATGCCTCTTCAGCAACAGGGAATCCGTATGTATAGCTGGCTACCATACCAACGACCTCAAAGCCTGCCTGTCTCAAGGCATCAACAGCTTTTAAGGAAGAGCCGCCAGTACTAATAAGGTCTTCTATAACAACCACCTTAGCACCCTCTGGAATGGTTCCTTCTATTTGGTTACCCATACCATGATCTTTTGGCTTTGGTCGAACATAGCAGTAGGGGAGTTGCAATTGGTCAGCAACAAGAGCACCTTGTGCTATAGCTCCTGTAGCAACACCTGCTACAGCAGTTGCCTCAGGAAATTCTGTATGTACCAGATGTACCAGTTCATTCTTTACGAAAGAGCGAAGTTCTGGATAAGCCAGAGTTTTCCTGTTATCAGTATAGATAGGAGACTTCCAACCGCTGGCCCATGTGAATGGGTCGTTGGGTTGTAGTTTGATAGCCTTTACGGCAAGCAGTTGTTCTGCGAAAGAATCAGCAATTTGTTTCATTTTGTTATATCTTGTTTTATGAATTCCAATAATTTTTCTACGGCATCAGCTTCTGGAATGTTTTTCTCCACACATTGTTTTCCCTTGTAAAGAGAAATCCTGTTAGGTCCTGCTCCGACATATCCATAGTCAGCATCAGCCATCTCTCCAGGTCCGTTGACGATACATCCCATAATGCCAATCTTCAGTCCTTTCCACACTTCTGGCTTCTCTGAAATCTCTGTCTCGTGTGCCACAGCAGCCTTTATCTTTGCTATAGTACCTCTGAGGTCATAGAGAGTTCTTCCGCATCCAGGGCATGAGATATATTCCGTCTTTGTAAACTTTACCCTTGCAGCTTGCAATATGGCATCAGCAAGGTCTGTTTCTGGCTTGTCGCAGTTTGTTATCACTAGATTCTTTGCTTTGCCATCAATCAGCAAAGCTCCAGCAGACATAGCAGCCTTCAGCTGTAGGTCTTCTGTTTCTTTTTCGTTGAAAGAGAGATAAAGGGTATCGTTTTCTATTCTTGCATTCTCGCGTAGCGAAGCACATTCATCGATAAAACCAACGATTTTCTTTGCTACAGGAATTTCGTTTTCTGGTTCCTCCGACAGGCTTACTCGTATTGTGTCACCAATACCTTCTGTCAGCAAGGCACCTATTCCGACAGCACTCTTAATGCGTCCGTCTTCACCCTCGCCAGCTTCTGTAACACCAAGGTGTAGCGGATAATGCATATCCTCTGCATCCATAGCCTTTACCAGCAATCTGACACTCTGCACCATTACTACAGTATTGCTGGCTTTAATTGAAAGGACAACATCAGTGAAGTTCTTCTTCTTGCAGATGCGCAGAAATTCCATGCATGACTCCACAATTCCCTCAGGAGTGTCGCCATATCTTGACATTATTCTGTCTGACAGCGAACCATGATTGACACCAATCCTGATGGCAGTATGGTGTTCCTTGCAGATATCCAGGAAAGGAGAAAAACGCTCTTCCACCTTCTGCAGCTCTTCTGCATACTCCTCTGCTGTATAGTCGATATGCTTAAAAGTCCTTGCTGGGTCAACATAGTTGCCTGGGTTCACTCTTACTTTTTCGCAGTATAGAGCAGCGATGTCTGCCACATTAGCGTTGAAGTGTACATCAGCCACAAGTGGAGTAGGGTAGCCATCAGCCTTCAAGGCAGCAGAGATATTCGCCATATTCTCGGCTTCTCTTCTTCCTTGTGTAGTCAGTCGCACCAGTTCTCCTCCAGCATCGATGATGCGCTTTGCCTGTGCCACACATGCTGCAGTATCGTTGGTATCGGTAGTAGTCATCGACTGCACCCTGATGGGAGCTCCTCCGCCAATGACGATGTTTCCGACATGTGTAGGACTAGTTTGTCTTATAGTCATATTTTACTTCTGATAAGTCGGCATTTGCCTTTTCTATTTTCTTTCCGAGAGAACTCTTGTATGCCTTCAGTCTTTCAGCAATCTCCTTGTCAGAAAGAGCCAGCATCTCCATAGCGAGGATAGCAGCGTTCATAGCTCCATTCACTCCTACTGTTGCTACAGGTATGCCAGGAGGCATCTGTATTATGGATAGCATAGCATCCAGTCCATCCAGCATTCCTTTGATAGGAACACCAATGACAGGCAATGTGGTAGATGCTGCTATTACTCCAGGCAGAGCAGCTGCCATTCCTGCAGCTGCGATGATAACTCGGATGCCTCGTCCTTCTGCGTTGCGGGCAAAGTTTTCTACTGCGTCTGGGGTGCGATGTGCAGACAAAGCATTTACCTCGAAAGGTATCTGCTGTTCATTCAGGAAGGCCATTGCCTTCTCCATTACGGGTAGGTCAGAGGTGCTACCCATGATAATACTTACTAATGGTGTCATGATAATATTACTGCTATAAACCCTGCGAAGAGTCCGAGGAGGTATCCTCCACAAATCTCGCCAAGGGTGTGAATACGAAGAATCATACGTCCTGTGCCGATGATACCGGCCAAAATGATGAGGAAGCAAAGCCACCAGAGAGGATTAAATCCGAAGATTTGTGAGAAAGCCAACAAGGCTCCTGTTGTTCCTCCTATTGCTGCTGTATGTGTGGAAATCTTCCACCAGTGGTTTATTATTGCTCCAAATATCTGTATTGCCAATGCCGCCACTACTATGCTTGACATAAAGTGTGGTATATGTAGGGCATTCATGATATAGAAGCATGTGAAGTAACATCCTATGGATATTACGTAAGGCACTATTCGTCCCTCTCTTGAAAGTAGTTTCAGCAGCGACCATCCCTGATAGCGCCTATACAGATGTATCAATGTCGTAGGAATGAGACATGTAAAGAGCCAAACTATCAGCAGTACCAGTCCTTTATATATCCAGGGCAGCATGCTGAGGTATGATACCATAAACAACACTATCAGCGCTACCAAAGGCAGGTAGAATGGTGTGAACACAATGCTGATAGTTCGTGCCATTAACAATATGATACGATTGTTGTCTGTCATCTTCTGAGGTTGCTCGTTGGAATGCCCATCTTTTCGCGATATTTCGTAACAGTTCTCCTTGCTATAGGATATCCCATCTTCTTCAGTTCTGCTGCCAGTCGTATGTCGCTGAGTGGTTTGCCCTGTGGTTCGTTGTCTATCAGTTCCTTCAGGGCTTTCCTTATCTCTTTTGTCGATACTGTCTCGCCATCGCCTGTGTCATAGCCTTCAGAGAAGAAGCTCTTCAGCTGAATGATGCCCCAAGGCATTTCGGCATATTTTGAGGCACAAACCCTCGAAACAGTTGACATATCCATGTTTGTCTTGTCTGCTATGTCTTTCAGCTTCATTGGAATGAGGTCGCTCTCGTCGCCACTCAGTATGAATTTCCTTTGCAGCGAGATAATGGTCTTCATTGTTAACGCCATTGTCTGCTGGCGTTGTTTCATAGCATCGATATATGCCTTTGCCTTCGAAACCTTCTGTTGTGCATACAGCAAAGCCTCCTTGTCCGAGCGAGTCATGCTGTTGGGATTCTGTCTGTATCCCTGTATCATGTTTTCAAAGTCCTGCGAAACATGCAACTGTGGTATTCTGCCTTTTGGCATCGAGAAGTATATCTCGCCATCCTCGCTCACAGTAACGATGAAATCGGGAGTTACGTGCTGAGTATTCCTTCCCATTGTCTCTCCGAGAGCAGCTCCAGGCCTTGGATTTAACTTCCTTATCTCGCCAAACACCTTTTCTGCTGTGATGCTGTCCATCTGCATCTGCTCCTCTATCTTCTTCCAATGCTTTCGGGTGAATTCCTCGTAGTGGTCATTGATGACCTGATACATCAGCTTTGTTATTGGAGTTGCCTTTTTCCTGAAAATCTGTATCAAGAGACACTGCTGCAGGTTTTGTGCCCCTATTCCAGCAGGATCAAAGCCCTGAAGTATTGTCAGCACCTTTTCTATCTCCTCTGGAGTAACATCGATGTATTCATGAATGGCAATTTCGTCGCTGAGGCTTGTGATGTCTTTTCTGAACAATCCGTCGCTGTCGAGGCTTCCTATGATATAATCCATTATTAGTTCCTGACGTTCTGTCAAGTCCTGTTCGCCCATCTGGCTATGCAGGGTGTCATAGAACGATTCGCTGTTTCCCCATACAGGAGTCTCATTGCTATCCCTATCACTTGTGGCATAGCTTGCTGATGCAGTCGGCACATAGTCGTCATCGTATCTGTCATCATCATAACGATCTATGGCAGCATCGATGTCATCATTGTTATTGCTTGTTTCTTCTCCTCCTTCGTAGTTGTCGGTAGAATCGCTATTTTCCTGTATGTCAGGTTCAAGGGCAGGATTCTCGTCTATCTCTGTCTTCACATACTCTTCATACTGCGTCAGGGGCATTTCCAGCATCCGCACAAACATCACCTGTTGTGCGTTAAGTCGCTGCTGCTGCACCTGTGCCAGCTGCTGCTCCTGAACCTGAGTATTTACGAGTTTCTGTGCCACCTTCTATCTATTTACGTAGATTTTATGGCGCAAAGTTACAAATAAATGAGGACAGAACAAAATAAATCCATTTATTTTTTATGTCGAATGC
>CAMNHS010000041.1 GCA_946539635.1 uncultured Prevotellaceae bacterium | reverse complement strand
CTTTTTGGCAATAAGTCAAGTAGAGATATAAAGAAGATTCAGCCGCTGGTTGACAAGGTGAAGGAGGCGTATCCTGCTATCCAGGCTTTGTCTAATGATGAACTCCGTGCTAAGAGCAAGGAGATACAGCAGTTTGTACAGGGGTCTGTAAAAGACTTAAAGGCTCAGATTGACACATTGAAGGCGAAGATAGAGGAGACATCGATTGATGAGCGTGAGCCAATCTTCAACCAGATTGATAAATTGGATAAGGAGGTTCTCGACAAACTGGAGGAGGCACTGGATGAGGTGTATCCTGTGGCGTTCTCAATAGTTAAGGAAACAGCGCGCCGTTTCTCTGAGAATGAGGAGACGGTGGTTACTGCTACCGACTTCGACCGCGAACTGGCTGCCGATCCAAGCAAGGACTTTATCACCATTGACGGTGACAAGGCTATATACCATAACCACTGGACTGCCGGTGGTAACGACCTGAAGTGGGAGATGGTACACTATGATGTACAGCTCTTCGGCGGTATCGTGTTGCATCAGGGTAAGATAGCCGAGATGGCAACCGGTGAGGGTAAGACACTCGTTGCTACCTGTCCGGTATTCCTGAATGCCCTGACTGGCAATGGTGTGCATGTGGTTACGGTGAACGACTATCTGGCAAAGCGTGACTCGGAATGGATGGGCCCACTGTATATGTTCCACGGACTGAGTGTGGATTGTATCGACAAACACAGACCTAACAGCGAGGAGCGTAGAAAGGCTTATCAGGCAGACATTACATTCGGTACAAATAACGAATTCGGCTTCGACTACCTGCGTGACAATATGGCTATGCAGCCGGAAGACCTGGTACAGAGAAAGCATAACTATGCCATCGTCGATGAGGTCGACTCCGTATTGATTGACGATGCCCGTACACCGCTTATCATCTCTGGTCCTGTGCCAAAGGGTGATGTGCAGATGTTTGAAGAGTATCAGCCTCTCGTAGAAAAACTCTTCGGAGTGCAGAGAAAACTCGCTACACAACTGCTGGCTGATGCAAAGCAGATGATTGCAAAGGGTCAGGAGACGGACGACAAGCAGATGACTGCCGACGGATTCCTCTCGTTGTACCGTTCATATAAAGCTCTTCCAAAGAATACTCCTCTCGTGAAGTATCTCTCAGAGGATGGTATCAAGAGCGGTATGCTCAATACGGAAGAGATATACATGGAGAACAATAACCGCAAGATGCCAGAGGCGATAGCACCGCTGTATTTCGTCATCGACGAGAAAATGCATAGTGCGGACCTTACCGATAAGGGCGTAGAATGGCTCTCACAACAGGTGGGCAACAAAGACCTCTTTGTCATTCCTGACATTACCACAGAACTATCTGCATTGGAGGCGGAAACAGGACTTTCTGACGAAGAACGATTAGAGAAGAAAGATCAGTTGCTGAGCCACTTCTCAGAGCAGTCGGAGAGAGTGCATACCCTGCAGCAGTTACTGAAGGCTTATTCGCTCTACAACAGAGATGACGAATATGTTGTGATAAACAACGAGGTAAAGATTGTCGATGAGCAGACTGGCCGTATCATGGAAGGTCGCCGCTGGAGCGACGGCTTGCATCAGGCTGTTGAGGCAAAGGAGCACGTAAAGGTTGAGGCTGCCACACAGACATACGCTACAATAACATTGCAGAACTATTTCCGTATGTATCACAAACTGGCAGGTATGACAGGTACCGCTTCTACAGAGGCGGGTGAGTTCTGGGATATCTACAAACTGGATGTAGTGGAGATTCCTACCAATCGTCCTGTGATACGTAAGGATATGGACGACCGCGTATATAAGACAAATCGTGAGAAATATAAGGCGGTCATCGACGAGATAGAGGAAATGCGTAATGCCGGACGCCCATGTCTGGTGGGTACTACATCTGTTGAAATATCGGAACTGATATCTCGTATGCTCAGCATGCGTAAGATACCACATAATGTGCTGAATGCGAAGGAACACGAAAGGGAGTCACTGATTGTTGCAGAAGCCGGTAAGAGCGTCAACGGACTTGGTGCTGTTACCATCGCTACCAATATGGCTGGTCGTGGTACCGATATTAAGTTGACTGATGAGGTGAAGGCAGCAGGAGGTCTTGCCATCATCGGTACGGAACGTCATGAAAGCCGTCGTGTGGATAGACAGTTGAGAGGTCGTGCAGGACGTCAAGGTGACCCAGGTTCTTCAGTATTCTATGTTTCGCTGGAGGACAAACTGATGAGGCTCTTTGCTTCTGAGAGAATAGCAAGAGTAATGGACAGACTGGGCTTTGAAGAGGGCGAGCGCATAGAGGCTCCGATGATTTCACGAAGCATCGAACGTGCCCAGAAGAAAGTGGAGGAGAACAACTTCGGTATCCGTAAGAGACTGCTGGAGTATGATGACGTAATGAACAAACAGCGTACCGTGATATATGAGAAGCGCAGACATGCCCTTATGGGAGAGCGCATCGGTATGGATATCACGAATATTATCTGGGACAGAGTTCTGTATATCCTCGGCAACAATGACTATGATGGTTGCAAGGAGATGTTCCTGAAACTCTTCTATATGGAATTCCCATTCACACAGGAAGAGTTTGCTACTATGCCCCGTGAAAAAATGGAAGAGGAGGCATTCCAGCAGGCAATGACACACTTTAAGGCCCATGTGGACAAAGTGCGTGATGAGGCTGCTCCTGTAGTAAAGGAGATAGTGGAAAATCCTAATGCAAACTTCGAACGCATACTCATTCCGCTGACAGATATGAAGATGATATATCGTATGTCATTCGACCTGAAGGAATGTTATGACTGCGGTTGCACAAATGTCATGAAGGAGTTTGAGAAAATGATAATGCTCCACACTATTGATGACAACTGGAAGGAGAACCTCAGACAGCTTGACGAACTGAGACATTCTTCACAGAATGCTTCATACGAACAGAAGGACCCATTGCTGATATTCAAGCTGGAGTCTGTAAAGTTGTGGGATAATATGATAAACCAGATGAATGACACCATCTGCTCGACACTGTCACGCATCCACATTTACAAGGAAGAGGCACCTCAGGAGGCACAGGCGCCATTGCCACGCAAACCTGAACGTCCACAATATACTACAAACAAGGCACAGCTGAATGCTGACGGCACACCGATGGTGCCACCACAGCTGGGTGACGGAATGGATAAACCAAAGTATATCGACCCATCACAGCAGCAGATGCCAAGAATTCCTATCGTGAACACCAAGACACCACGTCCTAATGACCCATGTCCTTGCGGTTCAGGAAAGAAGTATAAGCATTGTCACGGAAAGAATATTTAATAAAAAGAACGCGCACGCGTGGGAAATAAAAGATAATTATGAAACATCAGTTACGCAGTTCAGTCTGCACAGAAGGTCGCCGTATGGCAGGAGCAAGAGCTCTGTGGGTGGCTAACGGTATGAAGAGAGAGCAGTTTGGTAAGCCTATTATTGCAATAGTTAACTCTTTTACACAGTTCGTACCAGGACATACTCATCTGCATGAGATTGGACAAATAGTAAAAGCCGAAATAGAGAAATTGGGTTGCTATGCAGCAGAATTCAACACTATCGCTGTTGATGATGGTATAGCAATGGGGCATGACGGAATGCTCTATTCCCTCCCTTCACGTGATGTTATTGCCGACTCTGTGGAGTATATGGTGAATGCACACAAGGCTGACGCTATGGTGTGTATCTCTAACTGCGACAAGGTGACACCGGGTATGCTGATGGCTGCTATGCGCCTGAATATTCCTGCTGTGTTCGTATCAGGCGGACCAATGGAGTCACACAAACTGAACGGCGAAAATGCCGACCTTATCACTGCAATGATTAAGGGTGGTGACCCAACCGTTTCTGATGAAGAATTGGCACAGGTGGAGAGTATGGCGTGCCCAGGATGTGGCGCTTGCTCAGGTATGTTTACAGCAAACTCCATGAACTCCCTCACAGAGGCAATAGGATTGTCACTGCCAGGAAACGGTTCTATTCTTGCTACTCATAAGAACAGAATAAACCTCTTCAAGAAGGCTGCCCAGATAATCGTCAAGAATGCGTTGGCTTATTATGAGGATGGTGACGACAGCGTGCTGCCAAGAAGCATCGCTACACGTGCTGCTTTCCTGAATGCTATGACGCTGGACATCGCTATGGGTGCATCAACAAATACTGTGCTCCACCTGCTGGCTGTGGCACAGGAGGCAGAGGTAGATTTCAAGATGAGTGATATCGACGCATTGAGCAGGAAGGTGCCATTCCTCTGCAAACTGGCTCCTAACTGGCAGAAATACTCTATTCAGGAGGAAAACAGGGCTGGTGGTATATTGGGTATCCTTGGAGAGTTGGCAAAGGGTAATTTGCTCGACCTCTCATGCAAGCGAGTAAACGGCGCAACACTGGGTGAGGATATTCAGAAATACTCTATCACTGGATTGAAACTGAATGCTGACGGCACATGGACAAACGACCCGATGGCAGCTGTTTCAAAAGAGGTTGGCGACATCTACGGATGCGCTCCTGGCGGAAAGTTCTCTAACGTCATGGGTTCGCAGGAAACATACTGGGACGAACTGGATACGGATAGGGAGAACGGTTGCATACGCGATATAGAGCATGCTTACACCAAGGATGGCGGTATGGCTGTACTGTTCGGAAATATAGCACAAGACGGCTGCGTTGTGAAGACTGCCGGTGTTGCTCCAGAACTATGGCACTTCGAGGGCCCTGCTGTGGTATTCGACTCACAAGAAGATGCCTGTGATGGAATCCTGGGTGGAAAGGTAAAGAAAGGCGACTGCGTTGTTATAACACACGAAGGACCAAAGGGCGGTCCTGGCATGCAGGAGATGCTGTATCCTACTTCTTACATCAAGTCTATGCACATGGGTAAGGAGTGTGCCCTGATTACTGACGGACGTTTCTCGGGAGGAACATCAGGTCTGTCAATAGGACATATATCTCCGGAGGCTGCCAGCGGTGGTAACATCGGAAAGATAAAGGATGGCGACATTATTGTCATCGACATACCAAGCCGTTCTATCAATGTTAAGCTCAGCGACGAAGAACTTGCAGCACGTCCTCAGCAGCCACTGAAGAGAAACCGTGTAGTCAGCAAGGCACTGAGAGCTTATGCACAATCTGTATCATCTGCCGACAAGGGCGGCGTAAGAATAATAGAATAATGATAACTGGTTCAGAAGCATTAATGTTATCCCTGAAAGAACAGGGCGTAACGACAATATTCGGTTATCCGGGAGGCAGTATCATGCCAACCTATGATGCCATATACGATTATACCCGTGGTGAAAAGAAAGCCTTCGAACACATACTGGTACGTCACGAACAGGCTGCCGCTCATGCAGCAGAAGGCTATGCAAGGGTATCGGGAAAGGTAGGCGTCTGCATTGTGACATCAGGCCCTGGCGTTACAAATACTTTGACAGGTCTTGCCGATGCTATGATGGACTCTACACCTATCATCGTGATTGCCGGACAGGTGGCAACGAACGTGCTGGGTACTGATGCCTTTCAGGAGGTGGACCTTGTAGGCGTGGCGCAGCCAATATCAAAATGGGCTTATCAGATACGTAGGGCAGAGGATGTGGCATGGGCTGTATCAAGAGCGTTCTATATCGCTAAATCTGGTCGCCCGGGCCCTGTGGTGCTTGACTTTACAAAGAATGCACAGACCGCGATGATAGATTATAAGCCGGCAAAGGTGGACTTTATACGTTCGTATGTGCCTTATCCAGAGCTGAAGATGGATAAGGTAAAGGCTGCAGCAGAACTCATCAATAATTCCAAGAAGCCAATGGCTCTCGTAGGGCAGGGCGTGGAACTTGGTAATGCCCAGGAAGAACTGAAAAAATTCCTTGAGAAGGCTGACATCCCCGCAGGAAGAACACTTCTCGGACTTTCGGCACTGCCTTCCAACCACCCTCTGAACATGGGTATGCTTGGAATGCATGGTTCATATTCTGTCAACCTGAAGGAACAGGAGGCTGATGTGCTTATCGCTATAGGCATGCGTTTCTCTGACCGTGTGACAGGCGATTTGTCAAGATATGCCAAGCAGGCAAAGATAATACACCTTGATATCGACCCTTCTGAGATAGATAAGTGTGTGAAGACGGATGTTAGTATTGTGGCAGACTGCAAGGTGTCACTCCCAGCACTGACGGAACTTGTGAACAAGGCAGACCACAGCGAATGGAAGGAGTCTTTCCAGCCTCTGAGGAAACAGGAAATAGAGAAGGTGATAACTCCAGCCACAAAGCCAACCAGCGGACCATTGCTGATGGGAGAGGTTGCACACGATGTTGCAAAGATGGCATATTCTATGGAGGACAAAATAGGTGCTCCGATACTTGTTACGGATGTAGGTCAGAACCAGATGATGTCATGCAGATACTTCAAATATCATGTGCCACGCTCAATAGCTACCTCAGGCGGTTTGGGAACAATGGGATATGGCTTGCCTGCTGCCATGGGCGCAACCTATGGTGCTCCTGGCAGAACTGTCTGCTGTTTCATGGGTGATGGCGGCTTGCAGATGGTGATACAGGAATTTGGCACCATAATGGAGAATGATATTCCTGTGAAGATGATACTCCTCAACAACAATTATCTTGGAAACGTACGCCAATGGCAGGATATGTTCTTCCATAAGAAGCAGTCGTTTACACCGATGTGTAACCCTGAATTCGGAAAGATAGCAGAGGCTTACGGCATACCGCACCTCAGAGTTGAGAAGCGCGAGGACCTGCAGCCTGCAATAGAAAAGATGTTGACGACAAAGGGGGCTTTCTTCCTGGAGGTAATCATTAAGCCGGACATGAATGTAGAACCAATGACAGCACCAGGAAAGGCTGTTGATGAGATGCAACTAAACGTTGAATATTGATGGAACAGACACTTTTTACATTACAGGTATATACAGAAAACATTGCAGGTATCCTAAACCAGATAACTGCGGTATTTACACGCAGACAGATTAATATAGAGTCTCTCAATGTTAGTCCTTCGTCTATTAAGGGTGTGCATAAATATACCATTACGGCATACTCCGACGAAGAGATGATGAAGAAGGTAGTAAAGCAGATAGAGAAGAAGATAGATGTCGTCAAGGCACATTTCTATACTAATGCTGACTTGTTCCTTGTGGAGGTGGCCCTCTTCAAACTCGCTACTGATGTGGTGGTGAAGAATCCTGCGGTTTCTCATGCCATTCGTCATGCCAAGGCTCGTTTTACGGAGGTTAATGAGACATTCTGTGTCGTAGTGAGCCAGGGAAAGACAGACGATATAGTAGCTCTCTTCCATGAGTTGCATAAGACACCTGGCTGCGTATTGCAGTTTACACGTTCGGGACGCATTGCAGTAACCCGTTCTTGTCAGGAGGAGGTGTCCAAATTCCTTGACGAAAGAGGAGAGGAAATAGAATGATGGATAAGGTAGAAAGATATTCATATACGGCGGATACGTTCCATTGCGACTTCAATCATGAGCTATGCCTCGGGCATCTCGGCAACGCTATGCTGAATGCTGCTGATGTGCATTCTACTGTGAGGAATTTCGGGATGACGTATCTGAATACTATCAACAAGACATGGGTGTTGTCACGTCTTGCTGTCGAATTGACCGAAATCCCGACTGAGCATACGCCTTTATGCATTGAGACATGGGTGGAGAATGCTATGAAGTATTTCACCAAGCGTAACTGGTGCATAAAGTCTGAGGACGGCAAGATATATGGCTATGGCAAGTCGATATGGGCAATGATAGACACCCAGACGAGAGAGCCGCAGAATATTCTGGCCGTACATGATGGCAAGATAATGGAGTATCTATATCCTGAGAAACCTTGTGAGATGGATGATGTGTCGAGGGTGAAGACACCAGAGATGACGGAATATACGGAGTTTCAGGTGAAGTATTCTGACATCGACGTTAACGGACATCTCAACTCGATGAAGTATATTGACCACGTAATGGATTTGTTCTCGCTGGACCATTACAGAAACTACCAGCTGCGTCGTATGGAGATAGCATATGTTGCAGAAGGACATTTCGGAGATACTGTCAGAATATATCACATTGATGAGGGAGAGCAGACCTATGCCTTTAAGCTGTGTAGGGTAGAGGAGGAGCAAGAGACAGAACTATGTAGAGTAAAATTATCTTTCAAACAAAGATAACATGTTTAATTTTTTAAAACAAAAGAAACTATGGCAAAAATGAATTTTGGTGGAGTTATCGAAGAGGTAATGACACGTGAAGAGTTTCCACTCGAGAAGGCTCGTGAAATCCTGAAGGATGAAACTATCGCAGTCATCGGTTATGGTGTACAGGGTCCTGGACAGGCTTGTAACCTTCGTGACAACGGCTTCAACGTTATCGTTGGTCAGCGTCAGGGTAAGACATTCGAAAAGGCTATTGCTGACGGATGGGTACCAGGTGAGACACTGTTCTCTATCGAAGAGGCTGCTGACAAGGGTACTATCGTTATGTGCCTGCTCTCTGATGCTGCTGTGATGTCTGTATGGCCAACACTCCAGAAGTATCTCACTCCTGGTAAGGCTCTCTACTTCTCTCACGGCTTTGCTATCACTTGGAGTGACCGCACAGGTTGCGTTCCTTCTAAGGATATCGACGTTATCATGGTAGCTCCTAAGGGTTCTGGTACTTCTCTCCGTACTATGTTCCTTGAGGGTCGCGGTCTGAACTCTTCATACGCAGTATATAACGATGCAACAGGTAAGGCTCTTGACCGTACTCTGGCTCTCGGTATCGGTATCGGTTCAGGTTATCTCTTCGAGACAACATTCCAGCGTGAGGCTACTTCTGACCTTACTGGTGAGCGTGGTTCTCTGATGGGTGCTATCCAGGGTCTGCTTCTTGCTCAGTATGAGGTGCTCCGTGAGAATGGTCATACTCCTTCTGAGGCTTTCAACGAGACTGTAGAAGAACTGACACAGTCACTCATGCCTCTCTTTGCTGCTAAGGGTATGGACTGGATGTATGCTAACTGTTCTACAACAGCACAGCGCGGTGCTCTTGACTGGTATCCTCGTTTCCACGATGCTATCAAGCCTGTTATGCAGCAGCTTTACGAATCAGTAAAGTGCGGTAACGAGGCTCAGATTTCTATCGATGCTAACTCAAAGCCTGACTATCGCGTAGGTCTTGAGAAGGAACTTGCTGCTCTGCATGACTCTGAGATGTGGCGTACAGCTGAGACAGTACGTAAGCTGCGTCCTGAAAACAACTAATACTCGAATTAGTAGATAATTCATAATAAAGATGCCCCCGTTGACTGATGTCAATGGGGGTTATTGATTATAATCAAAAAATGTGTGCGTGCACAAAGAAAAGAGCATAATTGTTTGCAAAGAAGTCGGAATAGTCATATCTTTGCACTCAGAAAAACAAATTTAACGGGATGCTCCGGCATCCCAATCTCAATAGGATACTTTTTTTAAGGTGGGTAGTCCGCTTCAGTTCTTACGGTAACATTTTGTTATAGTAGTTCTGGGCGGACTTTTTTTGTGCTTGTTATTGATGTAATCTCGACACTCGGGCTTTCTCCACGATGTTCTTGCGCTGTACGTCGCAGTCCTCGGAGTGGAGCAGTTCCCAAAATCTCCTTGTACACTTGACGCGTGGTCTTACGGTGATGCCTGCCTGGCTTACGAGCTCGGCAGCGTTGTCTGCCGTTATCTCTGTGGTCCCAGGTATCAGCTCTTTGGCGCGACGCAGGTTGATATTGCCACCGTTGACACTGACGTCAGCAAAGATGCGCATGATGACATCGTTGCCACTCTTGAACTGGATGGCGAAGCCTTGACGCATCAGGTTCAGGGCTGCTGTGGCAAAGTTCTGGAGCACTGCCTCTGCCACCTGTTCGGGGATAAGCATGTTCTCATGGTGTATCTCACGGGCAAGGACCTGAGTGTCCACTGTCTGCGTCGCTTCACTTACGGTAATCGTCTTGCCTTCTGTGTCGAAAGCTTGGATGCCATTGTTGATGTTAATATTGTAGTTAATCATAATAATATAATATTTGTATATGCATACTTCGCCTTGATAACATATCAATACATCGTGTCGATATGCTTTCAACACCTCATGTTGATATGCTTTCAACACCTCGTGTTGATGTTTTGTCAACACCTCGTGTTGATGTGCTGCAAAGATAAGGAAAAAATCTTATATGGCATTGGGATAGGTGAAATAATTTGAATTTAGGACCGGAATATTGCCGAAATTCGGGTAAAAGTATAAATAAATTTGGCTTTTCTATCGTTTTTTCGTACCTTTGCACCCATGAACAAATATTATGTACTTGATTACAAACTGTTCTCTGTTAAGAATGGAGAGCGTAAGCTGGAGGAAGAGACCAGCGCTGCTGAACCTTTTGTGTTTATTTCTGGCTTCGGCACGACAATTCCTGGTTTTGAGAAGAATATAGAAAACCTTGCTCAGGGTGACACATTCGATTTCGTTATTCCTGCCGACGAGGCATACGGAGAGTATGTGGCAGAGCGTGT
>CAMNHS010000040.1 GCA_946539635.1 uncultured Prevotellaceae bacterium | reverse complement strand
TCGATTCTACTGAAACCAGCGGTTACATGTCCATGAGCACCGAGGAGAACAGTACCGAGGACAGCAGTCTCATTTAACTCAGGCTTAACATCAGCAAACACGCGAGGAATATTTGTATCACGATTGAATTTATTGCCTTCTTCACCTGGAGTTTCACCATCATAATACTTCACAACTTTAGCATCGCCTTCGCCAACGTAAGCGTAAGCCTCGTGTGGATCACCGCCGTCTTCACCAACGATGATAGAAACAGTAGCCATAGCCATAGGAAGCATATCGATATGCTGACTTGCGTCATGCTCATGAGCACCCCAATCAGTTCTGATACTTGCCTCAACTATTGGCTTGAGAGCAGAAGCTCTTTCACCAGCCCATGAAGAAACACCATAAGAAGGACCAATGTTACCCTGTATCTTCTCGATTGTCCAACCTGGGAAGTCATTAACTGTACCTGGCCAAGCGGCTGTGCTGTAGAATCCAGCATTCTGGATGAAGTTTGTAACATCGATTTCTACAGGAGTTGTGATACCAGTTGGCTCACCTGTCTCTGGATCCTTTTGCTCCTCAACGAATGGATCACCTTCCGCACACTTGTCGTAGATAGCCTTTGCAATGCGGAGCTTGAGCTGATAAGCAATCTCCTGATCGTCTGTGACAGCATTATTAGCAGCAATTACGTACTTGTTATTAGCCTTTGTCTCATCAAGAGCAACGAGCTGATTTGCAAGACCAATAATCTGCTTAGTCAACAGACCAACACAAGTATTCTTCATGTTATTGAAGAGAGTAGTGTTATCCTCCATTGTCTTTGTAGCACCAATAAGGTCCTCATCTTCAAGAGTAGAAGGATCTACACCTTCGTAAGTTGCAAGAACCTCACCAAGAATCTCGAATGCCTCGAGCTTCTCATACTTTGTACCAACATTCTGTGTGTATGCATTATTTGCAGCTTCATAAGCAGTATTGAAGCGTGGGAGGTACTCGAAACGAGTCAGCATAGACTTTGTGAGACCTTCCAACTCCTCAATAGCAGCCTTGTACTCTTCTTCTGTAGTCATAGTGATCTTATCAGGATCCTCATACTTAGCAACGCCCTCTTCCAAAGCAGTCTTTGCAGCACCATCATACATAGGATCTGCAACCTTTTCGAGAGCTGCCTTAGCACTCTTCACTGCATCAGAAAGGAGAATAAAGTACTTAACGGCACGAGAACCTGGCTGGATGAGAGAGAAGTTACCAATCAGAGTCTCACCTGCTGGTGAACCGAATCTAACGATATAGTTACCTTCTGCTGGACAATCCCAAGAGAATGTGAACTTATCAGCCTCGTAGTTTGCACCACGGCCACCCTCCATATTTACAGGAGAAGTATTGAATACCTTGTCAAGATAAACTTTTTCACCTGACTCGTCAAGAACCTGGACATGAATCTCGCGAGAAATGTTTTCCTTCCAGTTTGCAGCATACAGAGTGAAGTCGTGAGTAGCCTTTGCCAGAGTGAGCTTTGGAGCACCTTCGCCATTAGCAGCACCATACTGCATGAAGCCGTTTGGCCACTGACCGTTACAGTAGTAACCTATTGACAGACCCTTCAGAGCGAGGTCGTTGAAGATACGTGTACCATTGTAGTTGAAGTCTGTGTCAAATGCACGCATTTCAGCATTTCCTTCCGCATTCCTTTGCCAGAGTTCCCAACCTGACTCAGCCTTTGGTGATCTGTTATTACCTGCACCACCGAATGAAGGATCTACCAATATTTCCTTATCGTTTGGTAATTCACCCTCTGTTACTTCGTAGGTATTTACAACAACACCTGTCAATATGGTCTCGTCCATGCCACCACCTGAGAATACAGTGTAGCGGAGAATAGCATTCTGCTCTACCTCATTGGTGTATTCAACTGTTATTGTCTGCATATTCTCATCCTTTACAGGACCTCCGTCAGGAGTAGCTGTTTCCAAACTAACCTCCTTAGAAGCGAGAACATTCTGACCTGTTGCATCAAGAACCTCACAAAGAACCCTCTTACCAGCAGCCTTATAACCAGATGCTATGAAGTCGATATGAAGATTACCTACAGGAAGAGTTACAGCATAACCCTCCATGTTACCATAGACAGCTCTTGACTGCTTGCTACCTTCTGCACGTACATAGAATCCATTTGCGAACAACATACGTGGGCCAGAGCCATGAGAAGAACCAGAAGCACGTACATCACCTGGATCTTCGTCACTTACATAGTTAACGTAAAGTGTCCATCCCAAAGGAATTGTACCATTAGGGGCATCTGTAAAGTTGATAGTCTGTACAGGAGTGATTATCTCCTCAGCAACCTTTGGCTTACCAGCTTCGAAAGTGATAACGTAAGGCTCATCATACTTGCCTTCCTCTACAGTTTCTGCACCAGTAATAGTAATTGTGTTGTTCTTTGCAAGCACACCATTGTCTTGGCGTACGAAAACAACTGTCTCAGCTGTTTCACCTGTAGTCTTGAGGGTAAGAGGAACGACTGTACCATCACAATCAAGAGTAGCAGAAACCTTAGAAAGAACAATCTCATGATCGAATGTGAATGAGAACTCACTCAGATTAACATCGATAGAGAAAGCCTTATTAGCAGGATAAGAAGATATCAACTCTGGTGGCAGATATGCGAATGACATATCACCGTCAAGACCTGCATCGTATTCAGCATCGAATTCAACAACGTCGAAGGTGCTTGCCTCTGTCTCCTTATCAACATACTTAATCTGTCTTTCGTCTGTTGGGTTTGTGAAGTTAACAACAACTGCATCTGTTCCACTAACCTGATCCACGAGGAATACGTAAAGACAGCCATCCTTATGGTATTCGATAGCCTCAATTTCAGCAGCAGCACCATTTACTGTAGCAGATGCATAATTAGCAACTTCGTCTGCGTTGAACAATACAATACCCTTTGGTGCAGCTTCTGCCAAAGCAGCGATATTGGTATTGCTACCAAAGTCAACCTTGATAGCGCCCATTTCACCGAACTTTACTGACTGAACAGCACCAACCTCAGAAAGAACTACATCTCTAACAGAGAATAAGCCTGGGTTGAAGACATTGAGAGTGAGGAAGAACTTGTCTGCCAATTCACCCTTGCCCTTTTCAGCATACTTTTCTTTCTGCATTGCCTCACTTGCAAATACGAAGTTTGCAGAATAGCTCTCGTAAGCGCCCTCATTGAAACGATCGAATGTGAAGCGCTGCTCATTGCCGTTATTGTCGAGCAAAGCGATGTCTGCGTCATCTTCACCCTGCATCAGCGCAGCAGAAGCCTGACAACGTGGACGAGCATCACCCTCATTCACGCCATCTTCATAACGGTTTGAACCCTGGAGCTTGAAGTCAAGACGATAAGTCTTACCTTCTACCAAAGGAAGATTACGGAACTTGATAGCACGACGCCACCAAGAGTCTGGATTCAGAGTTCCGTCTGAGTTGAAGATAGTCAAAATGCCTTCAGCAACATCACGAGTGTCACCTTCCTCATTGTTTACGAACTCGTAGAAACCTACAGCAGTCGGATCCGTTGGCTGCGAATCAAACTGCGCCTTGAACACTACTTTACCAGCAGCTCGTGCACCGAGACTGCAGAGAAGCAATGTTACCATGAAAAGTAAACTCTTCAGTTTCATAACATTTAGATTTTAAAAAGTTAATAAATAAGAAAAATAAAAATAATTAAATTAATAATTAAACATTAAGGTATAATTTTTCACCTTCAATTCTTAATGGAGCCACCTTCAGGCTGCGCAACCAAGTAATACCATTAGATGGCACACAGTCGTGGTGGAAGAGATACCACTGTCCCTTGTACTCTGTTATGCAGTGGTGTGTTGTCCAGCCTACTACTGGCTGCAGCAACTCTCCTGCGAAAGTAAATGGACCATAAGGGTTGTCTCCTATAGCATAACACAGCAGATGGCTGTCGCCTGTGCTGTATGAGAAGTAGTACTTGCCATTCATCTTGTGCATCCATGAAGCCTCGAAGAAGCGATGTGGGTCATTTGCCTTCAATGGCTTACCGTTCTCGTCGAGGATGACAACAGGCTTTGGTGTCTCTGCAAACTGCAAGCCGTCAGCTGTAAGACGAACTACACGAGATGGGAGAGCCTCTGCATCACCTTCTGGGAGATAGGCATTCTCAAGAATCTTGTTGTCCTTGTATCTTTGAAGTTGTCCACCCCAGAGACCTCCGAAATAGATGTATATCTCACCATCTTCGTCCCTAAAAGCACATGGGTCGATGCTGTAAGAACCATACATAGGATATGGCTCAGCCCTGAAAGGACCTTCTGGCTTATCAGCGATAGCAACTCCAATATGGAAGAGACCATTATAGTCTTTCGCAGAGAAATAGAGGTAGTATCTACCATCATTACCCTTACAAACATCACTGTCCCAAAGCTGACCAGCAGCCCAAGGCACATCTTCTAAGGCAAGAATGACACCATGATCGGTGACTTCGCCATTTTCTATGTCAGAAAGAGAAAGAACATGATAGTCCTTCATCTGGAAATGTCCGCCATCATCGTCTTCTGACGCACCACTATCCCAATCGTGGGAAGGATAGATGTAAACTCGTCCGTCAAAGACTTTTGCGGCTGGATCTGCCATATAGTCGGCAGGAAAGAGATAACGTGGAAACATATTTTTGTTTTAAGTTTAAAGTTTCAAGTTACTTACTGAACAACGCTTCAATCTTCTTCACGACAGGTTTTTCTTCTTTTCTCCTGTCGAAGAGAAGTGGATAGTTCGTTCTGCCTGGTACTGGGAAGTTATTGAGCCAAGACTGACCATCTTCTATACCCCACAGTGTCACACGGCTTATCTGGTTGCGATGCTTGTAGTATATCTTCCAGAGGTCCATCCATCTGTCATCAATCTTCTTCAGGGAGTCAGCAGGGATATTGCCGTCCTTGTAAGGATTGAACTTTTCCTGATATTTGAAATTCTGGGCGATGTCAGCACCACCGAAGTCCTTTGGATTAGGCAAGACATTAAGGTCGAGCTCTGTCATCATCACCTTCACACCTTCTGCTGCAAAGGCATCGATACTCTTCTCATATTCTGACAACTTAGGATAGTCGAGACCATTATGGCTCTGCATGCCGATAGCATCGATGCGAATGCCTTTCTTCTTGAAGTCACGAATTATCTCGCAATACTTTTCACGCTTGCCCTTTGCAGACATAGTGAAGTCATTCAGATACAACTCTGCATTAGGATCAGCCTCCATAGCAGCACGGAATGCTATCTCAATGAATTCCGGGCCGATAATCTTGAAGAACTCTGACTTGCGATAGTCACCATTGTCAAGAATAGCCTCATTGACAACATCCCAACCCAGGACTTTTCCCTTGAAGTGGGTCATAACAGCCTTGATATGGTCTTGTATTCTCTTTACCAATACTTCACGAGAACATGGGTTACCCAGTTCATCCTTGAAGAACCAGCGTGGAGCCTGTGAATGCCACAAGAGGCAATGACCTGTGAGAGTCATATTGTGTGCTTGAGCATATTCCACGAGACGGTCAGCCTGACGATAGTCGAACAATCCCTCATTTGGCTGCAACTCTTCTGCCTTCATGCAATTCTCTGCCACAACGGCATTGAAGTGCTTATCGACGATAGAGTTAATCTTTGGATCATTGATACGAACCTGAACAGTATTCATAGCAGTACCAATGAGAAAATGCTTTCCTACTGTTTCACGAAGACCATCTGCCTGCACAGCATTTGCAAGCATCAGACTTAAAAGACTTATTATAATGTGTTTCTTATTCATTCTTTTTATTGATTATTTTTTGCTCTGCGGAGAGTCAATTCTGCCTGCATCTTCTCATTATACTCCTTAGTGATAGGATAGAAGAACAGAGCCACAACGCCTATAGCAAAGAGAACTGCAGGAATAACACTGCTGACAAGACGGATACCCTCGATAGCAGAACCACTCTGTATAGCAGCACCTCCTACATAGCCGAAACTTGAAAGGATGATACCAGCGAAAGCGCCACCAATACCAAGACCAGCCTTCAGGGCAAATACTACGCCAGAGAAACAGAAACCAGTAGCACGACGACCACTTACATACTCTACATGATCTGCTACATCACCAATCATTGCCCACAGAAGTGGTACTGTTGGAGCATAAGCAAGGCTCTTCAATACGCAAAGCAGGTAGATAGAGGTAACATCTGTTGGTTCTGGCAGATAGAAGCATGCTGTGAAGAAAGCCGTCAAGGACAGACAGACAACAAAGACACGTTTCTTACCATAACGGTTTGCCAAGAACTCAGAAAGAAGTATCACACCCAGGAACTGAACAATGGCTCCTATCATATTAAATAAGGAGAAACCAATACTGTAAGCATCAGCCTGACTGTGTGCTATAAGGTTAAAGGCACCCAGAATGCTTGCTCCCACGCCCGTGCGCGTACCTTCTACATCTGCCAAGCCGCATTGCTCAATGAATTTGTAAAGAGCAGCCTGATCAATATTGCTCTGAAAATAGAAACTCATTGCACTACCCCAAACTGCAAGTGTGATAAATACAAAGAGTGTCAGGACGAACATTGCCTTCCAAGGATTGCTCTTGAAGGTTTCCTTTACGTCAGCCATCACATTACTCTCCTGAGCAGGAGGAGGAGTAATTCTCTCCTTTGTTGAAAGGAATGCTATAACAAGGAATACGAAGCCTACACAGGCAAAGAGGCCGATAGTGCAGAGCCATCCATGAGCCTCATCACCATTACCAAACTTGTTTACCAATGGCAATGTGAGACCCTGAACAACGAACTGTGCTATTGTGCTGGCAACGAAACGAATGCTGGTAATACTGGTACGCTCCCTGATGTCACTACTCATCACACCACCCAAAGAACTGTAAGGAGTGTTGTTGATAGAGTACATCGTCATAAGGAGGATGTAAGAGATTGTTGCATACAGAGCAACCATACCCTTATCCTCGATACCAGGATTATAGAATGCCAATACATAGAATACTGCGAAAGGCAAAGCAGACCACAATACCCAAGGACGATACTTACCCCACTTTGTCTGTGTCTTATCGCTGAGAATACCAACAGCTGGGTCAACAAAAGCATCGACGATACGAGCTATAAGGAGGACACTACCTGCTATTGCTCCATCCAAACCAAAGATATCAGTATAAAACTTCAGCTGGAAAATCATCATCATCTGGAAAACCAGATTTGCAGATGCATCTCCCAAAGAGTATCCAATCTTCTCTCCAAGGCCAACTTTCATGTTGGGCACTTTACTTTCGATTTCTATGTTGTTTTCTTTTGACATTTGAATTGTTGTTTAGATTTCGAGTGCAAAAATATATATAATGTATGAGACAAAAATTGTAGAAAATTCTAAAAAGTTTTCCCAGTGTAACATAGTGAAGTTTTTTTTGACTTCAGAAACAATATTTTATGAAAAAGAAACAAAATATAAAGTTTATTTCTCGGAAAAACCGTACTTTTGCACTCGGTAAAGTTTTTTTCATCATAATGGTTAGTAAGTTTAGTTAAAAAAGAAGGAGAGAGCTGCAACTGTGACAGTCACAGCGACACATCCAACGGGAAAAATAAATCCCCGTTGGATGTTCTCTTGAAAAGAAAAGATTTTACGTATATTATATATAAATAAGGTGTATATGCTACAAGCAAGAAATATTAGCCTAATGAACAAAATGTTTTTATGCCTGTGTTTTCTTACACAGGTTCTCACTATGGGGGCGGCAAACAATGCTGCCCCTAAGTTTCCAAATGAAGATGGTAGTAAACTATGGTTGCGTTATGACTTTGCAAACACTCCTGGAGAAATAACTGGGGTGTCTGGTACCGCAATGGTGGAACTGAAGAGTTTCTGGAAAGGGAAGCCAGTAGAGTTAAGGCAACAACGTAGCCTTGGACATGATGACTATGTCATAACTACGACAAAGGGGAAGATACTTCTAACTGCCGGCTCTAACATCGGTCTGCTCTATGGAGCATATCACCTATTGCGTCTACAGGAGACAGGAGCTAATTGCACAAACCTTAATATAAAGGAACATCCTGCGTATGCTCTGAGAATCCTTAACCATTGGGATAATCCTGATGGTACCGTAGAGCGAGGATTTGCTGGCAGAAGTATTTTCTGGACAAAAGAAGCGTTGAACAATGCACGAATACAGCAATACGGAAGAGCGAATGCCTCTGTTGGCATCAACGGAACAGTATTGAACAACGTAAATGCAAAACCTGCAACGCTTTCATCACAGCAATTAGAGAGAGCAAAGCAGATAGCAGACATCCTCCGCCTTTACGGAATACGAGTATATCTGTCAATAAACTTTGCTTCTCCTATACGCTTAGGAGGATTGTCAACTGCTGACCCTCTAAATAAAGATGTTATAAAATGGTGGGAGAAGAAAGTTGCAGAGATATACAAAATGATACCAGATTTTGGCGGTTTCCTCGTAAAAGCTAATTCTGAGGGAGAGCCCGGCCCTTGTGATTATGGTCGCTCTCACGCAGAAGGCGCCAATATGCTTGCAAAGGTATTAAAAAAACACAATGGTATCGTTATGTGGCGTTCTTTTGTGTATAATCCCAATGACAATGATAGAGCCAAGCAGGCATATAACGAATTTATGCCACTTGATGGACAATTCCTGGACAATGTCATTATACAAATAAAGAATGGTCCTATTGATTTCCAGCCTCGAGAGCCATATAGTCCGCTTTTCACTGGAATGAAGAAAACATCCATGATGGCAGAACTGCAGATTACTCAGGAATATCTTGGAGCAGCCAACCACCTTGTATTCCTCTCTCCTATGTGGAAAGAGTTTTTAGGTAGCATACATCCTTCATCACTAAAGGCTATGGCTGGTGTTGCCAATATAGGAGATGACATTAATTGGTGTGGTCACCACTTTGCCCAAGCTAACTGGTATGCCTTCGGACGATTGGCGTGGAATCCACAAATAACATCGGAAGAAATAGCAAAAGAGTGGCTCGGACAAACATTTGACTCTAAACTCTTAACTATAAATTCTCAACTCCTAAAGGCTATGCTTGCCAGCCATGAAGCAGCAGTCAGCTATATGATGCCTCTCGGATTACACCATATCTTTGCCGGAGAACATCACTATGGACCTGCACCTTGGTACACCGTTCCAGGTATGCGACGCGACTGGACTCCACCATACTATCATCAGGCAGACTCTGTAGGATTGGGATTTGACAGAAGCCGCAAAGGAACAGATGCTGTTTCACAATATCCAGAAGAACTCTGTAACTTGTATGACAACATCAATACCTGTCCAGAAACATTGTTAGCCTGGTTTCATCATGTTCCTTGGGATTATAAGATGAAGAACGGACGTACTTTCTGGGAAGAGTTATGCCATAAGTACGATGAAGGAGTTGGTGTAACAAGAGACATGCTAAAGACTTGGGATGCTTTACAGCCATATGTTGACCAGCAGCGTTTTAATGAGGTGCAGCGAAAATTACGCATACAAGTAAGAGATGCTGTATGGTGGCATGATGCTTGCATTCTATACTTCCAAACATTCTCAAAGAGACCTATACCACAAGATGTGGAACATCCTGTACATAATCTCGATGAAATGATGGATTTTAGAATAAATATCACCATGTATGAAAACCCACCATATGGATATAATAAATAAGGTGAAAAGAATTTATAAAAACAACTGAGGGGATTCCAAAAGGTGAAAAAAACTTAAATTTTCGTCTTTTGTTCTCTTTTGACTCGCCTCTGTACAGATTTTTTTGTACCTTTGCACCCGCAAGCGTGATTCCCATCTTAAATATATACCACGTTAGCACGGGCTTTTAGCTCAGTTGGTTAGAGCAACAGACTCATAATCTGGAGGTCCTAGGTTCAAGCCCTAGATGGCCCACGAAAGGCACCACTCGATATGAGTGATGCCTTTTCTGTTTTTAAGATATGAATAAAAAAAGTTTCTCAATACTGATACTTTTATTTCTGGCGCTAAGTCTTAATGCCCAAACATGGGAAGAGGATTTACGAACAGAAGTAAATGGGGTATTATCAAAAACCAAAAAGGTTTCCATAGGATGTTGTATCTATGACCTGACTGCCGATTCTACCTTGTATGAATGGAATGCGGACAGGATGATGGTTCCTGCCAGCACCCAGAAACTTTATACTGCTACTGCTATGCTCTCCACGTATGGTGAAGATTTCACTTTTCTGACAAGTATCACCACAAATGGCGAGGAGGCGATAGACACCTTAGGTAATCTTTTCCTAAAGGGAGACATTTACATCAATACCAACTGCGACCCTACCCTAACAGCAGAGGGAGCAAGAGCCATTAAGGACAAAATTATTGCAATGGGATATGATTCCATAGATGGTGGCATCATTCTATGCATTAACGAAAAGACGCAACATATCCGCCTTGCAGAAGATAACTTTGCACCACAGGTAGCAAGACTGCTTGCTTCAGATACTGTAAAATTCTCATCAACCCTTACATGGGGAAAGGAAAACACAACCGATAGAGGAACATATCCACTGGGATTTATCCGTACTCCTTTGATGAAGGTAATGAATCGTATGTTGAAAAGCAGCGATAACATATATGCAGAATCGATGTTGCTGAATCTCGTAAAGAACGATCAGAACTGGTCTTATGATGGATGCAAGGATGTTGTTAGAGACTTGGTAAGTAAAATCCGTGAAAGATAT
>CAMNHS010000039.1 GCA_946539635.1 uncultured Prevotellaceae bacterium | reverse complement strand
CATCAATAGCCTGTCCTAAAGGATTTATCACACGTCCGAGCATATTGTCATTTACACGTATAGAAGCAATACGTCTCGTACGCTTTACTACTTGTCCCTCCTTGATGCCGCTGGTTGGACCTAACAAGACACAACCGACGTTATCCTCTTCAAGGTTCATCACAATAGCCATTGTGCCATTCTCAAACTCCAGCAATTCGTTGGCCTCTGCATTACGCAGACCATAGATACGAGCCACACCATCAGAAACGGTGAGGACAGTACCAACCTCATCTAAATTGGCTGAAGTAGATAGACCTTTGAGTTGATCAAGGAGTACCTGAGAAACTTCACTTGGTTTAATTTTATCTGACATTTGTTTTATTTGTTTTTAGGGGATGTAGAGTTCTTCACTCTATGATAGTTCCTTAAGAATATTCTTGAGCTGTGACTTTACAGAGGTGTCAAGACGATATGTGTCATATTCCAATATAAATCCACCAAGGATTTCTGGATTAACCTCTGTAGAGAACTCCACAGTTCCGTTAGTACGACTCTCAACCATTTTCTGCATCTTTTTCTCCATATCAGAGGATACAGGAACGGCTGTAGTGAGTTTTCCGCGGATGATATTCTTCTGCTGACGATAGAGAGTAAGGTAGGAATTTGCCATGAATTGTGTCATTTTTTCGCGCCCCTCATCAAGGATTAATTTAATGAAGTTCCGCGTCATATCACTGACCTTCCCTCCTGCAGCGGCCTCAAGCAATGCTGATTTCTTGGACTTCTCTATCATTGGATTGTCTATAGTCTTTCGCAGTTCAGGAACCTGCACATAACTCACAGCAAGAGTTTGCATCTCCTGATACACCTGCTCTTCAACCTTAGCATCCGTAGAACCCTTCAGCAGTGCTCTAGCATAGCGCATTGATATAACACCGATGTCCATATCCTACTTCGTAACAGAAACTTCATCCAGCAGTTTGTCAATCAATTGCATCTGAGACTTATCAGTACTCAGATTCTGGCGAACCACCTTTTCGGCTATTTGAACAGACAACTCTGCCACTTGCGCTCTTATTTCGCGTATAGCAGAAGCTTTCTCGTTCTCTATTTGTGCTTTCGCTTCGCTGAGCAGTTTATTTGCCTGCTCGCGAGCATCAGCATCAGCCCTTGCCACTACAGCATCATGAGTTTCCTTGGCTTCTTTCAGTATCTGTGCCTGTTGCTCACGTGCTGCCTGCAATAGTGCCTCACCTTCTTTTTGTATATTGGCCAACTTCTCTGTTGCCTCATGTGCCTTTGCGAGGGAGCCATCTATGAACTCCTTGCGCTCGTTAACCATATTGACGATAACAGGGAATCCCCATTTCTTCAGTATGGCCAGCACAATGAGGAAGACTACCGTCATCCAAAAGAAGAGACCAAAAGCGGGCGTTATTAATGACATATCTGGATTGCAGATTTATGGATTTACTTTTTTTACTGTATTTCTATTTTGCTTTCTCTTTTTTATACGAAGAGGGCAAGGATAGAGATAATCAGGGTGAAGAATGTTGCACCCTCAACAAGAGCAGCAGCAACAATCATTGAAGACTGTAACTTTGACTGCATTTCTGGCTGGCGTGCCATAGCATCCATTGCCTGACCACCAATTTTGCCGATACCGATACCAGCACCAATAACTGCGAGACCACCACCTACTGTTGCACCAAGCTTTGCGAGTGCATCAGCTGCCAAAAGAATTGCTAAACTTGTCATAATTGTAATAATTTAAAGGTTTTTATTATTTTTATTTGATTATTTAATTACTTTCTTTATATTTATTCGTGCGTTGCGTGCGACATATTTATATATATGGCGCTGAGCAAGGTAAATACCATTGCCTGGATGTAACATACCAAGAGTTCGAGGAACATCATGAAGATACTCATTGCAACACTTACAGGAGTTATTATTCCACCAAGTAGATTACCCATCCAACCGCCAAGGGCAAACATAATGAATATCATACATGACAAAGAAATTGCAATAGCATGTCCTGCCAGCATATTAGCAAATAGTCGGACCATCAACACTATAGGTTTAATGAACACTCCGAAAAGTTCTATCACAGGCATCAGAGGAACTGGACATTTCAACCATGTAGGCACCTCTGGCCAAAATATTTCCTTCCAATAATGTGAATTTCCCGTGCAGTTGGTAATGAGGAAGGTCATCAAGGCGAGAGCTGCAGTAACAGCAATATTACCTGTAATGTTTCCACCTCCTGGAGGGAATGGCACCACACCCATCAAATTTGCAAAGAAGATAAAGAAGAAACATGTCAACAGATAAGGAGCATATTTGTCAGCCTTTTCTCCAAGCGTCGATTTGATAAGGTCATTATACACACTCATCACAAACATGTGCATCATACCAGTGAAGCCCTTTGGTGCCGGGTCGTCAATCTTATGCTTCTTGCACCATCTCGCAGGCACCAGAATACATATCAGCAGGAGGATAGCATCAATAAACAAAACCGCTACCTGCTTGGTAATTGATATATCAAGACAAACAGGTTCTAACTTACCGTTCACCATTTCTACTATCTCACCCTTCTCATCTTCTGCACCTTTGATATAAAAGCCTTCTGGTCCTTCACGCAACATGTCAGCATTCGGTTCATGAGCGAACTCAGAACTACACATAGCATGAAAACCTGAATTCTGGCTATAGAACAACATGGGCAGATTGATAATCACTGGATGTCCGTTAAAGTCTGTGACATGCCACTGATAACTGTCCTGCACATGTCCGAAAAGAATTTCTTTTAAAGAAATCTTTCCTTCCTCTTTATCCTCTTCTGCAGCGACTGCAGGCGAGGTTATGAGGAATGATACCAGGAGAAAGAATATTATCTTAACATTTTTCATTTTTCTTTGCAGATATATAGTAGTACGTTGTTTCTATTATCAGCACCAGAAAATAGATTGCAAGGAAACTTACCGTCACTACTTTCATTTTCCATGGGTCATCGCTCACGAGATACATGCATATAGCATATAACACCAGTGCCACGACCATACGTGCTATCATTAATACTATGTGTCCTGCCATAGTTCAACACACAAGCTCACATTGTTCTTAAGAACCTCCACGAAACCACCAATTACATTGAGTTGTTGTTTGCCGTCCTTCGTGGTATATTCTACCCTACCCTTCTGCAATGCGGAAACGATAGGCGCATGATTATTGAGAATTTCAAATTCTCCCTTCATCCCTGGCACCTTTACCGACTCCACCTCACCTTGGAAGTGTATCTTTTCCGGACTAACTATTTTTAATGTAAGCATATTGCCTATTATCTCTTATTTTTAACCCTGCGCCTGTGCAAGCAGTTTCTTACCCTTTTCGATAGCCTGTTCTATGGTTCCGACATTAAGGAAAGCTTGCTCTGGCAGGTCGTCCAGTTCGCCATTAAGAATCATATTGAAGCCTTTTATAGTATCTTCTATTGACACCATTTCACCCTTCACGCCAGTAAACTGTTCTGCAACAGCAAAAGGCTGAGAGAGGAAACGCTGCACACGACGAGCACGATTCACCGTCAACTTATCCTCATCTGAGAGTTCGTCCATACCAAGGATGGCGATAATATCCTGCAGTTCCTTATATTTCTGTAGAATCTGCTTTACACGTTGGGCACACTCGTAGTGCTCTTTTCCTACAACATGAGGATCTAAGATACGTGATGTAGAACCAAGTGGATCAACAGCAGGATATATACCAAGCTGGGCAATGTTACGAGACAATTCCGTTGTAGCATCCAGATGTGTAAAGGTTGTAGCTGGAGCAGGGTCCGTCAAGTCATCGGCTGGCACATAAACCGCCTGAACAGATGTAATAGAACCCGTCTTTGTTGATGTAATACGCTCTTGCATAGCACCCATTTCCGATGCCAATGTCGGCTGATAGCCTACTGCCGATGGCATACGTCCCAAAAGAGCCGAAACCTCAGAACCTGCCTGAGTAAAACGGAAGATGTTGTCAATGAAGAAAAGGATATCACCACCCTGATCACGGAACTCTTCCGCAACAGTAAGTCCTGACAATGCCACAGAAGCACGTGCGCCTGGTGGCTCATTCATCTGACCATATACAAGGGTTGCCTGCGACTTCTTCAGTTCTTCCGGGTCAACAAGCGACAAATCCCACTTGCCTTCAGCCATAGCTTGCTTGAACTTTTCACCATATTTTATAACACCAGATTCTATCATCTCACGGATAAGGTCATTACCCTCACGAGTGCGCTCTCCAACGCCAGCAAAAACAGAAAAGCCGTTATGTCCTTTGGCAATATTATTAATCAGTTCCATAATGAGCACTGTCTTTCCTACACCAGCACCACCAAACAGACCAATCTTACCACCTTTCAGATATGGTTCCAACAGATCGATAACCTTGATACCCGTCGCAAGCATTTCTTTTGATGTTGACAACTCTTCATATTTCGGAGGTTCACGATGAATAGGATAACGATTCTCGTTCGTGAATTCCTTCATACCATCAATAGGATTGCCAATAACATTCAGCATTCGTCCCTTAATTTGCTCACCTGACGGCATACTGATAGGTCCACCGGCAGGGAACACTTCCAATCCGCGCTGCAAACCATCGGTATTATCCATTGCAACGGTACGTACCGTATCTTCTCCAATATGCTGCTGCACCTCTAACACGAGGTCTCTACCATCAGCACGTTTTACTACAATAGCATCATGAATCTTAGGTAGCACTTTCTCTGCTTCTTGCCCCTTTGTATCAAAGAACACATCAACCACAGGGCCGATAATTTGAGAAATGTGACCAGTAATCTGTGACATAATTTATCTTATTTTTAGGTTAACTTTTACTTGATTTTTACAGGTTTCGGCTACAAAATTATATATTTTCCTCAACACAAACAAATTTCAACACAAAAAAAATGTTAAAGAATTTCAATTTCTTGTCCGTCATAGGCAAAATGGAAACCTTTTGGCAACTTAGAGTTTGCAATATCTTGGGTTCCAATATCATGGGTTAAGTGTATAAAATAAGTCTGTTCCGCTCCTATTGTTTGAGCAAATCGTATTGCATCATTAACCAATTGATGGCTATGATGCTCTTTCTCAAATCTCAAAGCATTTATCACCAGAACCTTTACCCCCTCAAGAAGTTGCATCGTTTCCCCTGGAGCACTCTTCATATCTGTTATATATGCAAAATTGCCAAAACGATATCCTAAGATAGACAATTTGCCATGCATTACAGCAACAGGCATCACCTTCAGTTTTTCATCAATAGCAGGAATCACCTCTGTATGTCCCTCGCGATGCATAACCCCTTCCAGCGTTGCACCACTGCCAGGAAGCTGGGCAACATACTCCTTTGGACGCGATATCATGAATGGATTGCCTGCAACCACTTCATGCAACCTTAATAAAGGAACACCTGGGTATAAATGTTCTTTGAAGCAGTATGGCATTGTTGTATGCAAAGTATCTATAACATCTCGCTGAGCATAAATATCCACATCCCCAAACCAGGCAAAAGGTCTCAAATCATCAATGCCTCCCACATGGTCGTAGTGCACATGGGTCAATAGTACCGCATCGAGTTTTCCAAAGCGGTTCATTATTTGCTGTCTGAAATCTGGGCCACAATCGATTAATACACGAAGCCCTTTGTCTGTTTCCAATAAAGCCGAACTCCTAAGTCGCTTATCTCGTGGGTCACGACTGCGACACACTTCACAAGTGCACCCAATTGCTGGTACTCCAATAGATGTTCCTGTTCCTAAGAAAGTAACCTTCATATCAGTTCAAGGCACAACACTATGAAGCCTACTCCTCCACCAACAAGTGCCAACGGAGTAACATGTTTAAAATACCATGACAAGCTGACGCCCTCACGTTGCATATATACAACACCGCTAATGCTTCCAAAGGCAAGCATGCTGCCACCTGCAGAAGTCGCAAATGAAAGCACTTTCCAATAAGCGCCATCAACAGCATAATAAGGTATTGTCGTGGACACATCGTGTAATGAAACCATAGTAATACATGAGGCGAAACTGTCCAACACAACGGAGATAGCACCAGACATGATGCCGACAATCCAGACATTTCCTATCAAGCTATCTATATGCTCCGAAGCCCATGCTATAGCCCCTGTTTCAATCACAACACCAACAGCGAGCAATACACCTACTATATATAGTATCTGCTGAATAGTATTATACATCATCCTTTGCGGTGTGTCATCCGCGCGAAAACGTCTGGTTACAGAGAACAACTTATGGTTAAAAATCTCATTCACTACCCAAAGAAGACTCAACACGCAAAAAGCCCCAAGGAATGGTGGCAATTTGGTAATTGCAGCAAAGGATGGTATAAACCACAATCCTCCTATGGCAACGACAAACATTATTCCCCTTTGCCAAAAGCGCATATTTGTATCATCACCCCTGTATGGCATTCTCGGATGTTCCACCTCTACTGTTTTCGGTAGTCGCAGACTAACCATTATTGTAGGTACTATCCATGCCAGCATACATGGTAGTGCCATCGTCTTTGTATATCCTGTTGCCGTTATCAATCCCTGATTCCAAAGTACCAATCCCGTTGGGTCCCCAATCACAGTCATTGCTCCTCCGAAGATTACAGCAATCAATACCATTGCGCCATACAACATACGATCTCTGGTACGAGGTAACACAATGTTTGTAACTGTCAACATCAGTACTATTGTGGAAATATTATCAAGATTTGCAGATATAATAAATGATATAGCAGTGAGTTTCCAAAGTAACAACTTACTGTTATGTGTACGAATCCATAATGTCAGGAAATCAAAGCAACCATTTGTATGTAGTATGCCTACAATGCCCATTGTTGCCATCAGGAACAACACAATTTCTGCTGCTCGGCCAACATATGGTACAAATACATTTTGTGCTATATAATGCTTTACCGCAATACTGTTCGGCTGTATTCCATTGAGAAATTCCTCATAGTCACGAGCATGCAGATTACCCACGAAGTCAGCGCCAAAAGAGATGTAAAGCACCCATCCTAAAGTACATGCGAACACAGCTACAGCTGATTTGTTCACATTAGTCCATTGCTCTGTGGCAATGAAGAACAAACTAATAATAAGTATAGAGGCTATAACAATTGACATACCTTTACTTAATGAGCTTAGTGGTTGTGTGAGCGGTAAGCGGGGCTCGAACCCGTGACCTGCGGCTTGGGAAGCCGCTGCTCTACCAACTGAGCTATTACCGCAAAAAAGGAACCCGCCAGAGGTTCCCTTGATTAAGAGCCGATAACGAGACTCGAACTCGTGACCCACGCATTACGAATGCGTTGCTCTACCAACTGAGCCATATCGGCACTCTTTGCTAATCCTTTTTTGAATTGCGAGTGCAAAGATAAAATATTTTCCTGAGATATACAAAAGAAAAAAGGAAAAATTTATTTTAATCAATTCAAATTCTTAAAAAAACTTAAAATCAAGTACTACCAAAGACACTTCTCATCATTATGTTAAAGTTTTTTTATACCTTTGCACTCTGTTTGGAATAAGTAGCACTAAAAAACGAACTAAAAATAGAATACAGAAATGTCAAAAATTTGTCAAATTACAGGTAAGAAGGCAATGATCGGCAACAACGTATCTCACTCAAAGCATCGCACAAAGCGTAGCTTTGATGTAAACCTCTTTAGCAAGAAGTTCTACTATGTAGAAGAGGGTTGCTGGATTAGTCTCAAGATTTCTGCTGCAGGTCTTCGTCTCATTAACAAGATTGGTCTTGATGCAGCATTAAAGCAGGCCGTTAAGAATGGTCATGTAGATTGGAAAGATATTAAAGTTATTGGTGAGTAGCCTAAGGCAAGTGCTCAAAGTTTCTAATACAAGAAAATTTATAGAATTATGGCAAAGAAAGCAAAAGGCAATCGCGTTCAGGTAATCCTCGAATGCACAGAGATTAAGAATAGCGGCATGCCAGGCACAAGCCGTTATATCACTACAAAGAATCGTAAGAACACTCCAGAGCGTTTGGAGTTAATGAAGTATAACCCAATCCTTAAGAAGATGACTCTTCACAAGGAAATAAAGTAAACACATTTTAGACTATGGCAAAGAAAGCGGTCGCTACCCTTCACGAAGGTTCTTCTGATGGACGCGCATACAGCAAAGTTATCAAGATGGTAAAAAGCCCTAAGACTGGTGCTTACATTTTCGACGAACAGATGGTTCGCAATGAAGACGTTCAGGCTTTTTTCAAGTAAGAAGACAATAATATAATTATATTATATAAAAGGTTGCATTCGTCTTAACAGCAATGTTATTTCGCATGCGACTTTTTTTATTCCCACTATTTATCTATAAGACTCATAATATGGAGAATTTCAAGGTAGTCATTGTTGAAGATGTACCATTAGAGCTCAAGGGTACAGAGGGGCTGCTGAAGTCACAGGTACCGGAAGCCGAAATAATTGGCACAGCATCAACAGAAGGTGAATATCTTAAGTTGATGCGTACGGTAACCCCCGACCTTGTTCTCATGGATTTGGGGCTTCAAGGTTCTACGACGATCGGCGTAGAGTTATGTCGCAACACAAAGGCAGATAATAAGGGCATCAAGGTTCTGGTCTTCACAGGCGAGCTGCTCAACGAGAAGTTGTGGATAGATGTTCTTGATGCTGGTGCTGACGGCATAATCCTTAAAACAGGCGAGATGCTCACTCGTACAGACATCATTAATGTTATGTCTGGCAAGAAATACGTCTTCAACGAGCCTCTCATGGAGCAAATCGTCGATACATTCCGTAGCAGCATCAATGGCAGCATCATGAAGATGGAGGCCACAATCTCTTACGACATTGACGAATATGATGAACGTTTCCTCCGACATCTGGCACTCGGATACACCAAAGACCAGATAGCCACCCTCAAGGGAATGCCTTTTGGTGTAAAGAGCCTTGAAAAGCGCCAGGCAGAACTTGTACAAAAATTATTCCCCGACGGACATGGTGACTACGGAGTAAATGCTGTGCGACTCGTAACACGAGCTTTCCAACTCCATATCTTGGACATCGATAATCTTGAGCCAGATGAAGAATAGATATTCCCATAAGGCAATATACATTTTCCTCATTATCATTATTGGTGTGATAGCCTTCTTTCTCTTTGCACCTTTGAGCAAGGAAAAAGAAAACGTATATCTTTATATCGATAATAATGATACTCCCGATTCTCTTTTCAACAAGATGAGAGAACATTGTCACAACTATGGCGCGACAGCTGTTATGACACTCTCACGTCATTTCAAGAACAACAGCGTTCGTGCTGGCAGATATACTATCACTCCATCAATGAATGCCTTTACGCTGTTTCGCAACCTGAGAAACGGCAAACAGGATCCGCTCAATCTCGTTATTTCTGAGGTTCGCACTCGCGAAAAGCTGGCTGACATCATAGTTCCCAACCTTATGATGAGCAAGGAAGAACTGATGCGTTACCTTAACAACAACGATTCTCTCGCTTTCCTTGGAGAAGGTATTGACACCTGTACTGTTATAGCTCTCTTTATGCCTTATACCTACGAGGTATATTGGAATATCTCTCCGCGCAAATTGCTGAAGAAGATGCAGGAAAGCCATAAAGCCTTCTGGAATGATGAGCGCAAGGCTAAGGCAAAGACTTTAGGACTTACTCCTATTGAGGTTCAGACCCTTGCCAGCATTGTTGACGAAGAGACCAACTATCTTCCCGAGAAGCCAACTGTTGCAGGAATGTATTATAACCGTTTGAAAACCGATATGCCTCTGCAGGCCGATCCTACCGTGAAGTTTGCCATGCAGAACTTCGCCCTCAAACGCATCTACAACGATATGCTACTCTACCCTTCCCCCTATAACACTTACTATACCACGGGCCTTCCTCCCGGCCCTATTCGTATAGCATCTGTTGCAGCTATTGATGCGGTGCTGAATCTGCAGCATCACAACTTCTTATATATGTGTGCCAAAGACGACCTTTCCGGCTCGCATGTTTTTGCTGTAACATACCCTGAACATCTCCAAAATGCTGCAAAATATACCGCTGCTCTCAACGCACGCGGCATAAAGTAGTTAAAAAAATATAAATTATGTATGTGCGTTTGCATGTATGCACGCGCGCATGCATATTTTTTTGTACCTTTGCATCCGCTTTTCCCAATTCAGGGGGAGCATAAATATTTAATTAACATTATGTCTAACTTTAAAAATGTACAGCCACTCGACGACTTCAATTGGGAAGAGTTCGAGAATGGTAGTATCTCAAACGCAAGCAAGGAGGCTCAGGAAGAGTCTTACGCTGCAACACTTAACAAGGTGTCTGAAGGTCAGGTAGCAGAAGGCACCGTAATCTCTATCGACAAGAAAGAGGTTATTGTAAATATCGGTTACAAGAGCGACGGTATTATCCCAGCTACTGAGTTCCGTTACAATCCTGACCTGAAAGTAGGTGACAAGGTAGAAGTTTACGTTGACACCCAAGAAGACAAGAAGGGACAGCTCGTTCTTTCTCACAAGAAGGCTCGCATGTCAAAGAGTTGGGACCGTGTTAACGAGGCCCTCAACAATGAGGAAATCGTTCAGGGTTACATCAAGTGCCGCACTAAGGGTGGTATGATTGTTGACGTTTTTGGCATAGAGGCATTCTTACCAGGCTCACAGATTGATGTACATCCAATTCGCGACTACGACATTTTCGTAGGCAAGACGATGGAGTTCAAGATTGTGAAAATCAATCAGGAGTTCCGCAACGTTGTTGTATCTCACAAGGCACTTATCGAGGCAGAGCTCGAAGCTCAGAAGGCAGAAATCATGTCTAAGCTCGAGAAGGGTCAGGTTTATGAAGGAACCGTTAAGAACATCACATCTTACGGTGTATTCATCGACCTTGGCGGTGTTGACGGACTCATTCATATTACAGACCTCTCTTGGGGCCGCGTAAGCGATCCACATGAGGTAGTAGAACTTGACCAGAAGATCAAGGTTGTTATTCTCGACTTCGACGACGAGAAGAAGCGCATTGCTCTCGGTCTGAAGCAGCTCACTCCACACCCATGGG
>CAMNHS010000038.1 GCA_946539635.1 uncultured Prevotellaceae bacterium | reverse complement strand
TAAGTTTTTTTGCTTTTTCTTGCATTTCTCAAAACTTAATCGTAACTTTGTACTCGATTATATATCACAAGTTGTAAACCAGTAACAATACATTTAACATTGATAATTATGATGAGACTTAGAACGATAATCTCCTTCCCTTGGGGAGTCAGGGTAGGGGTCTTACTGGGAATCCTAACCTTCTTAGCCTCTTTGGATGCAAATGCTGTCACTACTGGCTCTGTGTATATTCAGACTAATCCTACCAAATACCAGAAAATTGACGGTTTTGGCGGTACTGGCATGAATGGTCAGTGGGGAGATGTTTATACCCAGAAAAAGGTAAATCTGCTCTGGGGAACAGGAGAAGGACAGGTTGGCCTGAATATAATGCGATTGCGCATTAGTCCTGATGAGTCTTCATGGAACAGGACAACCCCTGAGTACAGTAATCCCGTAAAGTGGGCTCGTAAAGTAAACCCTAATCTTGTGGTTTTTGCAACACCTTGGACACCACCTGTTCAATACAAAAAGAGCGATTTTACCGAGCGTTATCAAAACTCTTTCGGTACATGGGTTTATCCTCTTGTTCGGTCACAATGGGGCGGCAATAGTTCTTCAGGTTCTACCATCCTTGATGCAAAGATGTCGGATTTTGCTGATTATTTGGAGCGTTATCGTGCAGCAATGGAGAGTGCAGGTGCACCAATTGACATCATTTCTATTCAAAATGAGTGTGACTATACTCCTACAGGAGGCGGAAGTACTGCTACGTACGAGAGTTGTATCTATACCCCGCAGCAGATGGCAGCAATGGCAAAGGCTGCCCGTGCAGCAATAGATCCGAAGTGTAAGATTATGGGTCCGGAGACTTTCGGATGGGGACAAAAGAACTATAATACCACTCTTCTCGGATTAGCTGATGCTACGAATAACATTGACATCTATGGAAACCACTTCTATGGTTCTAATGACATATCCTTTTCAAAGAACATCTATGCCAAGGGAAAGCCACACTGGATGACTGAATTCCTTATAAACTATGACATAAACGAAGAGTATAAGGGCTATGGCTACAATGCGTACTCAGGTGAGTTCAAGTTTGAGTATAAGATGATTGAGAATATTGAGATAGCAATGCAGAATTACTATACTGCATACATATATTACAATATGCTCGGCGACTTCTTTGCTTCCAATCATGGTGGAAGCGATACAGAGTTGTGGAAACGTGCATATGTCTTCAGTCACTATGCAAAGTATGCTACAGGAAAGACACGTATAAATGTAACAAGGAGTGGCTTCGCTGGCATACCACAGCCTAACAGTCAGACTGTTAATTATGATAAGCTCATTGGAGGTTCCGCATACATAAGTGATGACGGCAATACTATAAGTGTTTTCGTCTTGAATCCACAGTCAGTAGCTGTGACTTTCAATGTTATGTGTAATCCCTTCGTGGCAAACAAGGTAACAGCAATAGTAACAGGTGAAAGTGTTAACGCCAAGAAGATAGACGTAACTGCTGACTATGATGCTACAAATAAAAAACTCGTAACGACATTACAGCCAGGGCTTTTCTATACCTTTGTCTTTGAGAAAGAAGGAAAAGAAGAAGAGGTGACACCAACATCACCGAAAACAGAGGGTTATGGAAACCCGATAAATCCGTATCAGTATATGGCAGACCCGACAGCCATAGAGTACGATGGTCGTCTTTATGTGTACGGCACTTGTGACCAGCAGCAATTTGACTTTACAAAAGGGCTTGTTTCCAACAGCTATGACAAGATTACATCACTTGTTTGTATGTCAACTGATGATATGTCGAACTGGACCAATCATGGTACTATTGACGTAAAGGCTATTGCCCCTTGGATAGGTCGTGCTTGGGCACCCTCTATCATAAGTCGTGTGGAGGGTGATGGCCTGACACACTTCTACCTGTACTTTACCAACGGTGGAGGTGGTATAGGCGTGCTGACATCAACATCTCCTGTCGGTCCGTGGACAGATCCACTGGGTAAAGCGCTTATTGACGGTAATACGCCAGGTATTGGTAAGATGGGTAATATCATAGACCCAGGAGCTGCTATTAATCCAAATACTGGCGAGGCATATCTCACTTTCGGAGGCGGCGATATACAGTCAACGGGTTCCGCCCTCTTCCCAGGTAATGCGCGTATAGTAAAACTTGCCGATGACCTTATTTCATTCAACTCATCAGACATAGCTGTCATCAAGGCACCTTGTCATTTTGAGGCAAATGAACTTAACTATATAGGAAATAAATGGGTATATAGCTATTGTACACGTTGGACTATTGCCGACAATTGGTCTGAATATAGCGCAAAACCAGCTCCATCCTCGTGCTCGATAGTATGGCTTTCTGCATCCGACCCTCTTGCTGACAGTTGGTCGTATGGTGGGGAAATGATTCCTAATCCGGGAAATTTAGGCTATCCGTATGGCAATAACCATAGTCACTTGCAGAAGTTTGGTGATAGGTATTATATGTTCTATCATACACAGTGGCTCGAAGATAAGAACGGTTATGTAGGAGGATACCGCAATGTTCAGGTTAATAGTATATCAGTAACCACTCCAAAGAACGTAGTAAGAATCACACCTCTTTCTGGAAGCACTGCAACCATCGAAGGTGTGTCACAACTTACAGGCGTGCGTGTAAATCCTTACGATGTGCAACAGGCAGAAATGATGAACAATGGTGCTGGAATAGCTGTGGAGAAGACATCTACAGCAGGTAATACTGTTGTTAATATGCCTAATGGCGCATGGACTTCTGTGTATGGAATAAATTACTCACTTGGTGAAGGAACGGCAAAGAGCGTTATCCTTAATGCTTCAGGAGCGGGAACTGTTGAGGTTCGTAAGAGTCTTGACGGCGAGCCTATTGCTACAATAGAAATATCAGGTAAGGAATCAGTGGAATTCACAGCTAATCTCACAGAGGAACTTACTGGTGTTTTAGATAACATATACCTTGTATGCACTAGTGGCAGTGTTAGTGTTGACAGCTGGCGTTTCAGTAGTGAGGCAGCAGAAGAGGGCATCAAAGGTGATGTTAACGGTGATGGTGAAGTTAACGTAGGTGACTTGGTTTGCGTAAGTAACTTCATGGCTGGTGAAGCTGGTGGTATTACTAAGGAGGCTGCTGATGTTAATGGTGACGGTGAGGTTAACGTAGGTGATATGGTTACTATCACTAACATCATGGCAGGCAATGAGTAACGGTAACCTGGTTATCAAGAAATCATAAGGGTTGGGGGTTTTCTCCCAGCCCTTACTTTTTTGTATAGAATGGGATTTAACAAAAACAAAAATACAACCTAAAATAAAAAAGTTTTCGTTTTCGTTTTCGTTTATTTTTCGTACCTTTGACCTTCGTCGAAGGTACTTCGTCATGATAATGCCATAAAATAAAAATTTATTCTTATTTTTTTGCATTATTCAAAACTTAATCGTACCTTTGCACCCCATATGGTAACTAATTAACTAACTCCAAATAAGCAAGATGAGAAAAGTTCTTTTATTTTTAGTAGCCTTGATGCCTGCTGTGCTTAGTGCGCAGAAAGTGAAGGTGACTTGGACAAATGGTGATGCAACTGCTGTGGTGACTGGCGATGCCGGCTATACAGATATGGTGACTACGGCATATACTATGGGTTCAAAGCTGACGAATGACGGCCTGATGACAAAGAGTAATGCTGATACTGGCTATGAGACAGTAACATACAATCCTGCATTCACCAAGTATAAGCCTGCTGAGCAGGTGAGCGCAAAGACGGCATACCATAATCTGGCCTTTATGGTGACACCAACCAGCGGTCATAAGTTTAAGCCGACAAAGATTTCCTTCGATGCTGCAAAGGTTGGTACAGATGCTGGTAATGCCATTGTGTGTACAAAGATAAGCGGAGGAACTGAAACTGATGTTGATGTTATCACACCACTCAGAAACAAGATTGGACAGGGCAACAGCACTGGTTACAGCCACCATTCCTACTATGTGAACAACTATAACAGCGATAAGGGCTTCCTCATATTGATATACATCGAGAATGTTGCCAATACTAAGGATATGGCTTTCCGCAATGTGGTGATAGAGGGTGAGATTGACTCTGAGATATATGATGCAAGCCATTATCTCTCTTCCCTGAAGTGTCAGGGAAATGTTGGAGCAGGAACAGAAGAATTGGACCTCTATGATGCCATCAAGTCGCTAAAGTACGGTGAAACCGTCCGTTTTGGAAAGAAAGTGTATGGTGACCCAACTGACTTCGTTGCTACTTTGAAGGCAGGACTCTCAGAGAATAGCATAAAGACAGAGTATGATGCTGACACACATACCCTGAAGGTGAATGTGATGAATGGTGACGAGGCGGAATTCACGTTTTATGTCGGTTTCACCGTAACAAATACTCCTCCAAAGGGTAAGGCAACTCCACTGAAGCGTGGACTTGTGGCTGTAAACCTGTCACAGTCAGGTGGCTCAGGAAACATTGTCTCTTGGCGTTCAAGAGCGTATGACAACAGAAACTATAAGTTTAAGCTGTATAAGGGTATAAGTGCAAAAACCATAAATTCGAAGCTCAACAGCGGAAACTACATCATTGGCAAGACGAACTTTGCCGATACCAATGGCGGAACATCGACATACTATCGCCTGGAGGTGTATAATGAGAATAACGAAATTGTAGAAAGAGATACCTGTAAGGCCTGGTCTTCACAGGTGACATACATAGACCTCGAGGGTGGTGCTCCTACAGACATCTGGGGCAGGGGAGCCACATATACTCCGAATGATGCCTCTATCTGCGATATGGATGGCGACGGAGAGTATGAGATAATACTGAAGTGGAGCCCTTCAAACGAAAAGGATGCTGCATCAACTGGTACTACTTCTCCTGAATATTTCGGATGCTACAAGCTGAATGGCAAACGCCTGTGGATACTTACTGGTGGTCCGAATATGTTCTCTTCAGCACATACCTCTTCTTTCGTAGCATGGGACTTTGATGGCGATGGATACGGAGAATTTATGATAAAGACAGGTCACGGAGCCATCGACGGAGAGGGTAACTACCTCAGCGTTGACAAGAATCCTAAGGGCAACTATCTCAATTCAAGAGGAAAGCAGGTAGAAGGCGAGGAATGGATTACGGTATTCGATGGACGAAATGGTGCAGAACTGAAGACAATACCTTATCATACTGACTATGCTGCCGGCTCAGCATACTGGGGTGATGAAAAGCAAAACCGTTCTGAGAGATACCTTGCCGGCATAGCATGGCTGGACGGAAAGGACGGAAACCCAAGTGGTATCTTCGCACGCGGATATTACAATGGTGCCTTCATAGGTGCCTATGACTGGGATGGTACAAATCTCACCCTGCGCTGGGTGCATAGGGCTCTGACAGCAACAAATGGTCAGGTGAAGTATGCCGATGGTACAACAAAAAGCCTTTCAAAAACAGTATATGGCGAAGGCTGCCACTGGTTCTCTGTTGCTGACGTAAACCTTGATGGCAAGCAGGAGATAACATATGGTTCTGGTGCCCTGAAGTCTGACGGTACAACACTTTATCGTACAGGACTGAAACATGGTGATGCCCTGCATACAAGTGATTTCGACCCGAATCGTCCAGGATTGGAAGTATTTATGGTACATGAGGATAGTCCTTATGGTATGGATTATCGTGATGGTACTACAGGAGAACTATTGCTGCACAAGACTGCTTCTGGCGACACTGGCCGCGGATTTATGGCAAACTTCGACCCTGAGAGGGATGATGCCATTTGGCAGGCTTCTGCTTGGCCAAACATCTTTGATAAGGATGGTAATAGCGTTGTTGACTCAAAGACTTGGGGCGGTGGCGCCGCTGCACAGGACAGGTTATACTGGACAGGAACACTTGGCGATGACTTCTGGGGAAAAGGTTGTCTTGAAACCTGGAACCCTTCGTCAAAGAACTTTGACAGATTGATTGGTTGCGTAAATGGTGGCAACTATACATACGGAAAAACCAATAATGCCTCAAAGAATAATGCCTGCCTGTTAGGAGATGTCTTTGGCGACTGGCGAGAAGAGGTAATCTGCTGGTCAGAGGGAGGAACAACAGGTTATCAGCTGGTTGTGAATGCCACAAACTATCAGACAGATTATATCGTGCCACATCTGCTGGATGATATTGACTACAGAGCACAGATAATAGCAGAAAACTGCTGCTATAACCAGCCACCACACCTGGGATATAACCTGCGTGAGTCGAAGAAGATTACTGCTGAGACATTCGAGGTGGAGAATACTCCAAGCAACATGGGAAAATACTGGGGTGCTATCTATGTGACATATCCTGTAAAAGTACCAGAAGGAGTAACTGCTTATTCTGTCACAAGTTATGATTACAAGGAAGGATATGACACTATAAAGGTTACTTCTTATGCAGCAGGAAAGGTAATAGCTGCCAACAGACCTATAATATTCAACTCAAAGGTGGAGAATCCTGTATTCGTTCCAACAGCATTAACTGCTAATGTTACTCCTACAAACAGTTATGTGAAGGGATTTTATTGCGATTCCATCGTTGCTTCACAGGCATCATATAGCCATATCTATGAGTTCCGTAATGGCGACAGAGGTGTAGGTTTCTACAAGACTGATGGCTCATGGAAGGTTCCTGGAGGTACTGCTTACGGATTATTCGGATTCAGCTCTACCTACCCAGGTGCTGACTCTTATGTATTCGGACGTCCTTACAACCCAACCCCAACAGGCATTTCTGCTCATCTTGCTGACGAACAGAAGGAGAAAGAAGATGAAGCAATATACAACCTACAGGGTATTCGCCTGAAGGAAATCCCTAAGGAGGGTATTTACATAAAGAATGGTAAAAAGTGCGTAGCGCACTGATAATGATAGTAATAGGTATTGCTGCTGGAAGGCTTTTTGAGATTCCTGTCAGCAATGCCTATATTGCATACATACTGCTGGCGCTACTCTTTCTGACTGCCTTGCTGAGGCGACTTGAGAGGGTAGCGTCAGTAACGCTTATGGGGGCACTCATAGTATTGGGTATCTTCCTGATAAGGAACAGCGACAATTCCCCAGCGACATCTGTATCTTATGTAGAAAAGATTGCTGCAGAGATGGGGGAGAAGAGGAAAGTGATGACTTCAAAATATGTGGAACAAGGACTTTCGGGAGATACCTATGACATAGTTGCTGCTATGACATTGGGAGAGAAGAAAGGTATCAGCAAGGAGGTCCGGAAAACCTTTTCCGCCAGCGGAGGAGCACATATTCTGGCTCTGTCAGGAATGCATCTGGGAATCCTTTTTATGATTCTCACCTTCCTGCTTCCCACGAAGAGATGGCCAAAGATATCGGTACTGACAGAGTTGTTTGCTATATGGGCCTTTGTCTTCCTGATAGGCTTTCAGCCTTCTTTGGTCAGAGCTGCCCTCATGCTGACAATATACAGTATAGCAAAGATGCTTTCGAGAAACACAAGGAGTATGGATGTGCTGGCTGTTACTGCAGCATTGTTGCTGGTAATATCGCCACAATGGCTCTTTGATGTAGGATTTCAGATGTCTTTTGCTGCTGTAACAGGAATACTGGTGCTCTATGGGCCGATATTCAGATTCCTGACATATAGAGAAAAGGAAGCAGGACAACCTTCTGTATGGGTAGTATGTCGCAGAGTTTGCTTCGATGGAATCGTTGGTTTAGTGGCTATTTCTCTTACTGCACAATTGGGAGTAGCACCTTTGGTGGCATATTATTTCGGCAATTTCCCAACCTACTTCCTGCTGACAAATTTCATAGTAACCCCAGCTGCCTTCCTGATAATAGCTTTGGCGATAGGAATATTAGTGGGATTACCCCTGCAGGAACCTTTGACAGCAGTAGTACAAGGGATGCATGCTTCCCTGTTGTGGATAAGAAATCTGCCATACTCAAACCTGGAAGTCAGATTATCAGTATGGCAGACCCTGTTGGTATATGTGATGATTATTTCTCTGTGCTGTCTTGTTTATCTTTGCATCCGAAAGACGGATCGATTTTTAAAAGCGATGCCGTAAGGAAGGTAACACTGCAGAAAGCCATCACTATGATGAAGAACATGCGATAGCCGACTGCTTCCTGAAGAGCGCCAGCAAAGAGACCTGGTATCATCATGCTTAATGCCATAAATGCTGTACACAGGGCATAGTGAGAAGTCTTATATTCGCCTCTACTGTAGTATATCAGGTATAACATATAAGCTGTGAAGCCGAATCCATAGCCAAATTGCTCGATGAAAACACAGACATTTACAATAAGCAAATCGGCTGGAAGGGCATAAGCCATGAAGACATAAACGATATCAGGAAGAGTTATGGCGCAAACCATTGGCCACAACCACTTCTTCAAACCATCTTTACCTGCAACAATACCGCCAAGAATACCACCAAGAGTAAGTCCGATGACACCTACTGTTCCCTGAACGAATCCTAACTCCTGAGGAGAAAGTCCCAAACCACCATTGGTTTCTGCATCGATGAGGAAAAGGGTAGAAATCTTTACAAGAAGTCCTTCCGGCATACGATAGAGCAGCATAAAAAGGATGCCCACCAATACCTGTTCCTTTTGAAAAAATGTCTTTATGGTTTCTTTGAAATCAGCAAGAATAGTACTGGCAGAAACACCTTCGCGAACTCCATCCTCACTTGGATGAGGAAGTATATAAGTATGCCAGATCCATATAGCTATGAACAATCCGCAGCAACCATAGAAGAGGAGACTCCAAGAATAAGCTATCTGGTTGCGGAAGATGATTTCAAGAGTTCCTGCAATCATTACCAAAACGCCCTGTCCCACTATCATAGCGAGGCGATAGAAAGTGCTTCGTATGCCAACAAACCAAGACTGCTCGTGACTGTCAAGGGCAAGCATATAATAGCCGTCTGCTGCTATATCATGGGTAGCGCTGGAGAAAGCCATCAGCCAGAAGAAAGCGAGAGTGCCCTGAAGCCAGAAATCAGTCGGAATAGTGAAGGCTACACCGCCAAAAGCTGCTCCAATGAGGATTTGCATGGAGGTAATCCACCAACGCTTTGTCTTTATAAGGTCTATGAAAGGACTCCAAAGAGGTTTTATTACCCAGGGAAGATACAACCAAGAGGTGTAATAGGTTATTTCCGTATTCGAAAGCCCTAACTGCTTATACAACACCAAGGCTATCGTCATCACTGCTACATAGGGTATGCCTTCTGCAAAATAAAGCGAGGGCACCCAACTCCAAGGATTCTTGCTTAAATTCATTATATTTTGTTTGAAAAAATGTAATTTAGGATTACTATTCCGGCTGCAAAGTTAAGGAAAAGATGCCAAATAAGCAACTTTTTAAGGATTTTTTTGGTGGGATAAAAAAAATATATTACCTTTGCATCCGCTTTTTTCTACTCATGTACGCACGTGCGTGTGTAAGGAAGTAAGCATAAGTATCATATTATTAACAATTTAAAAAACAAAAAGACAGATGATTATTGTACCTGTAAAGGAAGGCGAAAACATCGAAAGAGCCCTCAAGAAATTCAAGAGAAAGTTTGAAAAGACTGGTGTCGTTAAGGAACTTCGTTCACGTCAGCAGTTCAACAAGCCTTCTGTATTGAAGAGGCTCAAGATGGAGCATGCCATCTATGTACAGCAACTGCGTCGCGCAGAGGAGGCTTAAACGAGCCTTTTTTCTTAAAGAAGGTTAATTCTTTTGGCAATCTGAATTTTATTGCGTAAATTCGCAACATGATTGTTGAAGATTTCCTGAGATACATGCTTGCAGAGCGCGATGCATCACCTCAAACGGTGGAAACCTATCGTGAGGCATTGGAAGACTATAAGACATTTCTCAAGAAACTCGACAGTCAATTGACACCAGAGGGCGCCGACAGCGATGTAATTCGCGACTGGATAGAGGACATGATGGAAAAGGGGCAGAAAGCCTCATATGCATGTAAAAAACTATCAGCGGTAAAATCACTTTATCGTTACGCCCTGAGAAAAGGTATCGTGGAGCGCGATCCCGCTCACAAAGTCACAGGACCAAAGAAAGAGAAAGTGTTGCCAACTTTCCTCAGAGAGGAAGAGGCGGACAATCTCTTTGACAAACTGGATTGGAATTTAGAGGATATAAAAGATGTACGTGCGCGTACATTATTATTACTCTTATATTCGACAGGAATTCGTAGAGGTGAAGTGGTGGCTCTCAGAGATGAAGATGTGAATCTCATCAATCATGAGATAAAAGTGACGGGAAAAAGGAGAAAGCAGCGCATTGTCCCGTTGGGGCAGGAAATGGTGGAAGCCATCAAATACTACCAACAGCTGAGAGATGAAAACATCCCGGCAACGGACAATAGCCACGCTCTCTTCAGGAATGATAAGGGAGAAGCAATGACGGCTGCAATTGTTTACAGCATTGTCAGACACTACCTCTCTTTTGTCACTACACAGAAGAAGCGTTCACCACACGTGTTGAGACATACCTTTGCTACAGTGATGCTCAACCATGATGCAAAATTAGGAAGTGTGCAGAAACTGCTGGGTCATGAAAGCCTCAAAACAACACAGATCTATACTCATGTTACTTTTGAGGAATTGAAGCGAAGTTACGAAGATGCCCATCCTAGGGAGGGCAAAAACTCACAGTTATAAAAACCTAAAAACTTAAATGACTATGGAGATTAAAATTCAGGCTGTCCATTTCGACGCAACAGAGAAATTACATGAGTTCGCTACAAAGAAAGTAGAAAAACTCTCAAGGTCTTACGAAGATATAAAGAAAGTAGAGGTGCAACTGAAGGTCGAAAAGCCGCAAACTGCTATGAACAAAACAACAAGCATCAGTGTGGCAATACCTGGCGGAACACAATTTGTAGAAAAAACATGCGACACTTTTGAAGAAGGCATTGACTTGTGTGTTGACGCATTGAAGGTAAAATTGACCAAAATTAAAGAAAAATCAAGAAATCATTAAAATTCTTTGGAAAAAGTTTGGTGATTTAAAAATTTATACGTACCTTTGCACCCGCAAATTCCCACAGGATGCATTTAGCGCCTGATTTCGGGACAGGGACTCGCCTCTTTAGCTCAGTTGGCCAGAGCACGTGATTTGTAATCTCGGGGTCGTTGG
>CAMNHS010000037.1 GCA_946539635.1 uncultured Prevotellaceae bacterium | reverse complement strand
TGTGTCCTCTGAAAATTCATCCTAAATTATAACTTTTAACTCTTATCTTTTAACTTTAAAAGAGCAGTACTCCCTCTCCCTTCATGCCGTCCATCTTCAAGGTAGCAGGTTTTGGAAGTTTTATGTGTCTGACATTCTTTGTCTCCTTTACGGCTGGAAGGCTGTCGAAATATTCGCGGTTGAGGAGGTCAACAGTAAAGTATCCTACTCCCAATGAGGTCAGGTTTTGGAAGAAATGCGTACCTTGTGAAGGGTCTATATACTTGTTTGGCAATAGTTCTTCCACTATCAGTTTTGCCCCTGAGATATTAGGCCATTTCACAGGTACTCCGAGCCATTCGTCAGAACTACCCCAACGTCCTGGGCCAACGAGAACATAACTCTCACCTCTCTCAAGGAAGCCATCATTTATCTGGTCTATCTCATCCTGAATGGATAATGCTGTTGCTCCTAAAGGCAGAGTTCCATCGTCAGGCATCTTAACATATACTATATCCTCCAATCCTTCTACAACACCATGTCCCAAAGAGTTGTGTGAACGCAGGATACAATCTTCATCAGGTATCGATAGCAGGTCTTCATCAAGTTCCTGCTTGCTATCTACTATCGGACGTATCTGTAAAAGATAGAATGTTGCCGTTCTGTCATCATGCAGATTACAAGCCACCTCTATTTCTACTGGGCGACGCATCTCTTCTGCACCAAGTTGCAGGGATTTCTGCATTATATCTGCCAAAGGGAACACATCAGCCCCCAATACTCCAGCAAGAGATATTATCTTTCTACCTCCCTCATAAACACCTGGGCGGATGATATTATCTACAGGGTCGAAAGTAGAAGCAATAAACTGTAGCGAACCATCTGCTGCAGCATCGCTTACCATTCTGCGAGAGATATTAAAGCCATCATTTGTTTGGAAGTTGAGAGTGTGGTCAACAGTTTCATTAACATCCACATTCTCTTCCTGTGGCTTATTCTCAAGACATAGGAATGATGTCTGTGTCTGACGCAAGGCAATCTCCATTTCTGACAACTGCATCACCTGAGTAGGATGAGCAGGACACACACGAAGCGTCTGTCCTCCGTCAACAATATATTTTCCTAATCCGAGAGCAAGTGAAGCAATACCCTCTTCCGGTTTCTCCTCTCCTACTGGATAGTAGTTTATGGAACGCAGAACACCAGAGATATTCGGATAATAATAATTACCATACTGCTGTCCTACAACCTCCTGAATTATCACAGCCATCTTCTCTTGGTCTATGACATTCTGGGTGGCCGACATATATACTTTTGAATCGTGGTAATAAACAGAAGCATATACACTCTTTATAGATTTAGAGAGGTTGGATAGCATCTCTTCCCTATTGTCGCTATATGGTATCATATAGGTGCTGTATATGCCAGCAAAAGGCTGGTAATGGCTATCCTCCAGCAATGAAGAAGAACGTGCCGCCAAAGGTTTGTGTGTTGCTTCTATCAGGCGATCCAGGTCATCATGTAATGAATCAGGAAGATCTGCCTGCAGGAATGCCTGTAATATTTCCTCATCTGGTATTTCGGAAAGGGCTATCTCCCACAGGTGGTTCTCGTTCATAAACTGGTCAAAGATATCTGTACATAACACAACAGTCTTAGGTATCATCACCTTTACGTTTTCGTATTGGTGCAACTCTTCATGTTTCTTTATGATATTGTCAAGAAAAGCAAGGCCGCGTCCTTTACCTCCCAATGAACCATCTCCTATACGAGCAAAGTGTGAATAGGAGTCAAAACGGTCTTTATTGAATACTGCTACGACACCTAAGTTCTTCATGTGACGATATGCCACTATGGCATCAAAGATAAACTGGCGATGAGTCTCTACGTCAGGATATTTGTGCCATGTTATATTCTTCAGGAATTCTGATACTGGGAATATAGCACGTGCCGCCAGCCATCTTGAAATATGATTACGTCTGACGTGTAGCTCAAGGGAATCTGCAGGTATAGTGAGGATATTATCCTGCAACTCTTTCAGGTTGCGCACCTTCAGCACCACCTCTTTTGTCTTAGGATTACGGAAACGGAAATCTCCGAAGCCAAAGTGGCTGGCAAGCAGATTATGCAAATCTACATTGAGTTTCTTCGAGTTTTTATCTACATAGTGAACCCTCATTTCTGGGTTCTCAGCCTGCAGCTTTTCTATATCTTCTGACGTTTCCATGATGAGTGGCAGATATTCGTCTGCCTCACGTACAGCATTGAGGAACTTCATTCCTGCCATAGGGTCTATCTCACCATTCTTGGGGAAACGACAGTCGGAAATAACTCCGAGCATGTGCTCCTTATAATGAGAATAGATATCCCACGCTTCTTCATAGTTTCTGGCCAGAAGCACCTTTGGACGTCCCCTCATGCGAAGCATTTCTGCTGTCATTGTGAGGGCTTCTGTTGCAAAGTTAAGACTTTGCGTAAGGATATACTTATAAAGGTGTGGCAATATGGATGAATAGAAGCGTATGTTATCTTCCACAAGCAGCAGGCATTTCACACCTGCTTCCTGTGTATCATTCTCCACATTCATCTTATCCTCTATAAGCTTGATGATTGAGAGAATCAGTTCTGTATTTCCCAACCAACAGAAGACATAATCGAAGATAGAGAGATTCAGATTCTCCATTCTTCGACTTATGCCGTGTGAGAATGGTGTCAATACGACACATGGTGTATCTGGAGTTATCTCTTTCGCTGCCCTCGCTACATCAAAAGCATCATTGTCAGCATTACCTGGCATACAGATGATAAGGTCGTAGTGTTGCTTGTTGATGGCATCTGAGGCTTCTTCTATCGTACATACCTGTGTAAAGGAAGGAGGATAACGCAAGCCCAGCTGCATGTATTCCGAGAAAATCTTCTCGTCAACACGTCCGTCATCTTCCAACATAAAGGCATCATAGGGATTAGCTATGATAAGCACGTTGAAGATGCGACATTGCATCAGGTTCAGGAAAGAGACATCCTTTAAATCCATTCAATCAGCTCTTCAGGTGTTACAAGTTTCTGTTCGCCTGTTGTCATATTCTTCAGCATCACCTTACCCTCTGCCATTTCGTTTTCTCCTACGAGAGCTACGAAAGGAATATTTAGGGCATTGGCATAACTCATCTGCTTCTTCATCTTTACAGCATCAGCATACACCTCTGTACGAATGCCAGCCTCACGACAAGCCTTTGCAATTGGTAAGCAGTAAGCAACTTCTTTCTCACCAAAGTTGATGAACAACAGCTGTGTGCCATTGATAGCCTCCTGTGGATACAGGTCAAGCTGATTGAGAACATCATATATGCGGTCTGCACCAAAAGATATTCCTACGCCAGATAGTCCTGGTAAGCCAAAAATACCTGTAAGGTTATCATAGCGTCCGCCACCAGTAATAGAACCTATCTGCACATCAGCAGCCTTTACCTCAAAAATAGCACCAGTATAATAGTTCAATCCTCGTGCAAGGGTAAGGTCTAACTGCAGTTCGTTCTTCAATATACCATCACAGGTATTGAGTATGAAACGCAATTCCTCAACGCCCTTCTGTCCTACCTCAGAGTCTTTCAACACCTCTGCTATAGTATCGAGTTTCTGGGCATTTGTTCCCTGCAGGTTTATGATAGGTTGCAGTTTTGCTATTGCCTCTTCTGAGATGCCATCATTACGCAGTTCCTCATTGACTGCATCAATACCTATCTTATCGAGTTTATCAATAGCTACTGTAATGTCGATAATCTTGTCTGCTTCTCCAATAGCTTCTGCAATACCTGTGAGAATCTTTCTGTTATTGATTTTGATAATCACCCTTACTCCGAAACGAGAGAAGATGGTATCAGTAATCTGCATTAAATCTACTTCATTCAGCAAGGAGTCAGAACCAACCACATCAACATCACATTGATAGAACTCACGATAGCGTCCCTTTTGTGGTTTATCAGCACGCCATACTGGCTGTATCTGGTAGCGACGGAAAGGCAACTGCAGTTCTTCTCTATGCTGCACCACATAACGTGCAAATGGTACGGTAAGGTCGTAGCGCAGACCCTTCTCGCAGAATTTTGTAGCGAGTTTCAAAGTGCTTGTTGAAGCAACCTCGTCTGGTGTCATTCCGTGTAGGAAATCGCCACTATTGAGAATCTTAAACAGCAGTTTATCACCTTCTTCGCCATACTTTCCCATCAATGTGGAGAGGTTCTCCATTGCTGGTGTTTCTATTTGGCGAAAGCCGTAGAGTTCAAAGACACTACGAATAGTGTTGAAAATATAGTTTCGTTTAGACATCTCAAGGGAACCAAAATCTCTGGTTCCCTTTGGAATACTTGGTTTTTGTGCCATTTACTTTCTTTCTATTGTTTGTTCTCTGTCTGGTCCTATTGAGATGATGGTGATAGGAGTTTCGAGCTGTTCCTCGAGAAACTTGATGTAATCCTTAAACTCCTGTGGGAACTGGTCCTCAGAGGTATATTTTGTCATATCCGTCTGCCATCCCTTCAGTTCCTTATAAACAGGCTCTATACCCTCCTCAATGCTGTAAGGGAAATCAGGAGTCTCAACACCATTCACCTTATAAGCCACACAAGCCTTGATAGTTGGGAATGTATCAAGCACATCACTCTTCATCATGATTAGCTTTGTAACACCATTCACCATGATAGAATAGCGCAAAGCAACGAGGTCAATCCATCCGCAACGACGCTCACGACCTGTTACGGCACCATATTCGTGACCTATATCACGCATCTTCTGTCCTGTCTCGTCAAAGAGTTCTGTTGGGAACGGTCCTGCACCAACACGAGTACAGTATGCCTTCATAATACCATATACCTCACCAATCTTGTTAGGACCCAGTCCCAAACCTGTGCAAGCACCAGCACAGATAGTATTGCTTGAGGTTACGAAAGGATAAGAACCGAAGTCAACATCCAACATAGTACCCTGAGCACCTTCGCACAACATGCTCTTGCCAGACTTCAGCATCTTATTGATTACATGCTCTGAATCTACCAAGGTGAACTGCTTGATATACTCTATTCCCTCAAGCCATTTCTTTTCTACCTCAGTGATGTCATAATCAGTATAGTTCATAGCACGAAGAGTCTCCTCGTGACGAGCCTTGTGAGCAGCATATTTCTCCTCAAAGTTCTCAAGAATATCACCTACACGGAGACCTGTACGAGCAATCTTGTCAGAATAAGTAGGACCAATACCCTTACCAGTTGTTCCCACCTTATTCTTACCCTTAGAAGCCTCTATGGCAGCATCTAATACTCGGTGTGTAGGCATGATGAGGTGTGCCTTCTTAGAGATATAGAGACGCGACTTCAGGTCATGTCCGCTCTTCTCCAAATCCTTTGCCTCATCCATGAAGAGGTCTGGAGCCAGCACAACGCCATTACCAATGATATTTACCTTTCCACCTTGGAAGATACCAGATGGAATAGAACGGAGCACATATTTCTCTCCATTAAACTCAAGAGTATGTCCCGCATTAGGACCACCCTGGAAACGTGCTATTACATCATACTTAGGGGTCAGTACATCTACTACTTTTCCCTTTCCTTCGTCGCCCCACTGAAGACCGAGGAGCACATCAACTTTACCTTGTGTCATGTTTTTTATATTGAAGATTGATTATTTAACCACATAAAACGCGCCGCAAAGTTAATAAAAAAATGTCGAAAAAAGAAGAAATATATAAAAAACTTTAGTTTTTACACCTGTTTTCGTCTTCGTTTTCGCTTTCTAACGGAGTCTTGTACAATAAAACAGACAAAACTTCGTTTTATTACAGAATTATTGTATAAAAAAATGTCGAAACAACATATCATAATACTGATATCATTTCTACTTACCCTGTGTGGCGCCAAAGTGTCCGCACAAAGTGAATTTTTGCTTACTGGTAAGGTTATGGACAATGATATGAATCCTGTAGAACTTGCCTCTGTCTCATGTTTGGGCCAAGGAAGAGCCACAATGACAAATATGAGGGGAGAATTCTCCATCAATCTAATCTCAGCCGATTCTGTTGTGGTGAAATTCTCCATGATAGGCTATAAGAGCAAGACTCGTGTCTTCAGAAGACCTCGTGGCAGACAGAATATCCAGATAACCCTCTCACAAGACGAGACATTGTTGGATGATGTCACAATAACAGAAAGACGCCGTCGGACAGGTGGTACAGAGGAACTTGACATTACTGATATGAAGATGGCACCATCTACTACTGGTAATGCCGTAGAAGAGATGATACAGACTCAGGCAGGTGTAAGTTCCCACAACGAACTGTCGTCACAATATAACGTCAGAGGTGGTTCGTTTGACGAGAACTCTGTGTATATCAACAACATAGAGGTCTATCGTCCTTTCCTCATCCGTTCTGGTCAGCAGGAAGGTCTTAGTATCATCAATCCTGACATGGTACAAGGCATTAAATTCTCTACTGGTGGTTATGAGGCACAATATGGTGATAAGATGTCTTCAGCCCTTGCTATCCAGTATCGCAAGCCACAACGTACAGAAGGTTCTTTCTCTGCCAGCCTTATGGGAGGAAGTGTTTACTTTGGCTTTGGCAACAAGAAAATCTCTTGGGCAAACGGCCTTAGATATAAGCAGACGAAAGCCCTCCTGAAGACCTTCGACACAACAGGCGAATATGACCCACGATTTATTGATTATCAGACATATCTCTCATGGACACCGAACCAACGTTGGCAGGTAGATTTCATAGGTGACATCTCGCAGTCAAAGTATAACTTCTACCCAAAAGACCGTGAGACGACATTCGGAACGCAAGATGACATAAAGTCATTCAAGGTATATTTTGATGGACAGGAGAAAGACCTCTTCCGCACCTATTTCGGAGCCCTCACCATCAAGCGTAACATCAATGCCAATACAGCCCTCTCACTCATCGGGTCTGCCTTCCATACCAAGGAACAGGAGACCTACGACATACAGGGACAATACTGGCTCACGCAAACTGAAACGCAGCAGAATCTGGGTGTCGGAACATATATGGAGTATGCCCGCAACTACCTTACAGCAAATGTTGGAAACATGAAGCTTCTCCTGGAAAACAAGAGCAAACATCACAATATCCAGACAGCCCTGAGCATAAGATGGGAGAAGGTAGAGGAAAACACTCGCGAATATGAAATGCGCGACTCATCAGGATATGTAATGCCTCATACAGGCAACAACCTGAATATGATATACACCATTGCAGCCAAGAACACCCTCAATGCAAGAAGGATAGAGTTCTATGCGCAGGATTCGTGGAAGTTTACATCCCCTCAGGAGTCAAATCTCTACACCCTCAATTATGGCATTCGCTTTGCTAACTGGTCATTCAACAAGGAGACAATCTTATCTCCTCGTGTAAGCCTTGCCGTAATACCTCATTGGAATGAGAATACCACCCTTCGCTTTGCAGCAGGTCTTTACTATCAGGCTCCATTCTTCAAGGAACTGAAGGATACCACAACCATAAGCGGAGTAACCTATGCTACTCTAAACAATAAGATAAAGTCGCAGCGAAGCATCCATCTCATTGCTGCCTACGACTTACGTTTCAAGGTTGCAGACCGTCCGTTTAAGTTTACAACAGAGGCATACTATAAGATTCTCTCAAACCTTATTCCCTACTCTATCAACAACGTCAAGATAACCTATAACGGCATCAACGAATGTAACGGATATATAGCAGGTATCGACTTCAAACTCTATGGCGAATTCGTACCAGGTACAGACTCATGGATAACATTCTCGTTGATGAAGACTGGCATGAAATACAGGGGCTCAACTATTCCTCTTCCTACAGACCAGCGCTATGCCGTAAATCTCTTCTTCACTGACTATTTCCCAGGTACAGACCGCTGGCGTATGTCTTTGCGTTTGGCCTTTGCTGACGGATTGCCATTCGGACCACCACATGCTGACAATAATCGTCAGAAATTCCGTGCTCCTGCATATCAGCGCGTGGATATCGGTATGAGTTTCCGCGCTTTCAAACGTGAGAATCAGAAAGACAGGCGTTTCAACCTGAAGAATATCTGGGTAGGTCTCGATTGTCTCAACCTCCTTGGTCACAACAACGTCAATTCCTACTATTGGGTTACAGATGTCACAAACCATCAGTACGCCGTTCCGAACTACCTCACAGGTCGCCAGCTGAACGGAAAAGTAACGTTGGACTTTTAGTCATGCAAGAAAAATTAAAAGAGATAAAACAGAGTTTCAGGCTCTACATGAATGGTGTCACTGCCCAATCGCTTCGCGACAAAGGCGTCAACTACCATCTCAACTGGGGTGTTTCCCTGCAACATTTGCAGGAGATGACAGCAGAGATAAAAGCGGAAAGCCATACTCCAGCAGAACTTCATGAACTCTCAATCCTTCTTTGGAAAGAAAACATTCGCGAATGTAAGATACTCGCTACCATGCTGATGCCAGCAGACACTTTTCCTGCTGACCTCGCAATGCTTTGGGTAGAACAGACACCCACGCAAGAGATTGCTGAACTGGCTGCAATGAATCTCTATCAGCACCTGCCCTATGCCAAAGATATGGCCCTGCAGCTCATTGCTCAGCCATACGAAATGGCACAACTGCAAGGCTACTGCATAATGGCAAGACTCCTGTCAACAAAGATGGTACTCAACGATAGCGAACTCAACGAATTCATTGACCAAGCCCAAAGCACCTTCAAATCAGGCATCAGCCCTCAGACATCATCCATTGCTTTACGCCATTCCATCCTTAACGCCATCCAGAAACTATCCCAACACACCCCACATCTTAATGACTACTTCGATGTAGCCTTCTTTAGCTAAAAATATGAAAAAAATACTTGTCATTGCTGTTGCAGCAGCAGTTGTATCATGTGGAAACAAACAACAGTCTCAAAGACATCAAGATAATAACTCTTTCGTAACAGCTACAGACTCTGCTGTTACTGAGGAGTCTGCAGCCAACCAACCTAATCAAAATACTAAGGCTATAGAAAAGATTCAGGAATTCTACCAAAAATACGTTTTTGGCAGAGAAGAAATGACTCGCGAAGTAGCCTATAAGTATTGTACTAAGAGTTTAGCCAAGAAGTTGGCAGATGATTACGACTATGATGGTGACGGCTATGCTGTATGGGATTTCCGCAGCGGTGCCCAGGATGGCGATAGCGATGTGCAGGAAGTAACCAACATTGAAGAGTTAGCAGAAAATATGTATAAGGTCACCTATGACGATATGGGTCACAAAGGAGTCTGCATTATAACAGTCGTTTCTGAAGGAGACGATATCCTATTCAACGAGATTGAGAATAAGCACCAATAATCTTTACCAATAACCCTGCCCTTTCAACTATCATTTTTCAAATTTCTTCCATCTCTCATCCCGTTCTTTTACCGAGGATTCCATCCTCGTCATCTCCCCCCCTTGCTCACCATCATTCGTCCCATCTCATTTAGGGCCACGAAGCGATAGCGCTGTGTATCGATTGGTACATCCCTATAACTAAGGTGCTTCGCTTCAGCTTTTCGTCGCAAGGTCTCCACTGTAGAAGCCATCACATCAGGGTGTGTATAGCTGCTCTCATCAGGCTCCATCAGCAGCAGTTTTCCCTTTGAGCAAGCATCAAAATACACCCCACCTGGCTTATAGTAACGTTCTTGCTGCGAGCCTTCTTTAGGAAAACCATCGTTCAACAACACTACCAACGGAAAACCTTGCTCCCTCACAGCTCTGGCTATAACACGCTCACCATTACTGATAGCAGCCGTATATGTTACAGCGCCATTATGTGCCGCTGCTATCACATCATTCAAGCGTTCCTTTATCTGCTCCTCGCTGGCACTCCTTGACATCTCCACCTGTTGTCTGTCGGGCCAGTCTAACAAAAAATGGTTGCCCAGCGTAGTGAATTGCACCCCACATACCTCCGTCTTCCTATGCATTCGAAAAAGATCTGGATTCTGTTTGCGTTGCCACGCACGTTCCGCGTTAGCCTTCACATATTCTATCATTGCATACAACTGTCCCTTATGTGTCAGTACGCGGAAGTACGGCACTTCGTCATACAGATTCTCCATAAATCCCTGCTTACGCGCCTCTGCCTTGCATCCCTGCATATATCCGCGCACCACCTCCTTTATGCTACGATGCATTGTCCTCGTCACTTGCAACACCATATGGTGATGGTCAGGCATCACTTTGTCCGCCAAGATTTTTATTTCAGGACACATCTCCAGCATCCTGCGTTGCTGATTGATTAGCACCCAACCTATCCGAGTCTTCTCCACTATCGCCACAGTACCATTATGCGATAGCGAGCCAAACAAAGACTGCCGAGCATTAGCAACCATCGTTACATGCACAATGCAAGGCTTACGCCACGCACCAGGCTGCAACCAAATGAATGTCTCATGTTTATCTATGTTTCTACTCACGTTGTTCATAGGTGCAAATAAAATTTACATCAAAATGACGGAACAACAATTATACATCTTCCATCTCTCGTCCCGTTTATTTCACGAGGATTTTATCCTCGCCATCTCTCTTCCCTCCTTCCCTCAACCTTCATCCCTCATCTCACTCAACTTCTCTACCACCTCTTCTGACAGCAATTCTCCCGAATGGCCTTTTGTCCAATCTATTTCAGGAATAGCCTTCTTAGCAGATTTCTTAGCAGCCTGCAAGCTGACACACACGAATACTATCAACGCAAAAAATATTAGTTTCTTCATAGTTTTTTCTGATTATTCCGATTATTCTGAATGCAAAATTACGAATTTATATCCTTATCGCCAAGACCTATAGCATGAAGGTACAAAAAATTATTTTTTTATTATTTTACTTGTTTGTTTCTCGTTTTTGTTGTAACTTTGCACTCAGAAATCTAAAAGTAGTATATGAAGAAATACGAACCAATAGAAGAAGAACCACAGATGGTACAAGAGACTCTGGTAGTCAACACGATTAACACCAGAAGTAATATCAGCCGTGCTATAACTGGTGAGGAACTTCTAAATCGTTTACGTCCTAGAATCAAGGGCCTATTCCAATGAAGCATTTCTACAGATATGGTTCAGATGCTAAGTACATATCGTACAATAGAAGCAACCATACCACATGGTACATAATATTTGAGGAAAGACAAGAAGCATATCTTGTAACTCAAATCACAAACAATCACGTTAGCGGCCAGTACTTCAACCAATAATCTTCACCTGTCACTATTAGTTTTTAGTCCTTAGTTTTTTACATCTTACATCATCCATCAGAC
>CAMNHS010000036.1 GCA_946539635.1 uncultured Prevotellaceae bacterium | reverse complement strand
AACTTCAATGGCACTCGCCGTCAACGGCAACAGCAAAGCAAGCAAGAATAGTAGAGTTAGTTTTTTCATCGTGATAAATAATTAAAAGTTAATATTTTTTGTTTAATCTCGGTAAGTAGAGTACGCAAAAAGGCACGTCACAGTCCTCCATGTCGGACCGTAACGTGCCTAATAGCATCGCGCCTCGTCAGCGCGTATATTGGTAAAGTTAAATGGTTTGCAAGGTTGGAATGACATGGAGCTAAGCGTTAGTATTTATAAGAGATGTTTGAAGTTTCTGGTTGCAAAGATACGATAAAGTTTCTATATCACCAAATTTTTGTTTAATTTTTTTCGATAAGCCTCTAATCATCAGAACGGCATACCGACGGCAAAGTGGAGGGCATAGTCGCGGCTGAAGCGGGGATGGACAAGGGGGAAGTGCTCCTTGTTGGTCTCGTAACTTGGATTGACGGCCTTCATGCCGAGGTCGAGACGAAGCACGAAATAACTGAAGTTCAGCCTCAGCCCGACGCCGTATGCCACCGCCATCTCCTTCCACAGGCTGCTGACCTTGAACTTACCGCCCGGCTGGTCGGCATAGTCACGAAGAGTCCACACATTACCGGCATCAATGAAGAGGGCGCCTTGGAACTTCCAAAACAGATTGCCGCGCAGCTCGGCATTGAGGTCTATCTTCATGTCGCCCGTCTGGTTGATGAAGTCTATGCGTCCGTCTTTGCGGGAATAGCTGCCAGGACCGAGCGTGCGCACGCTCCATCCGCGAACACTGTTGGCACCGCCCGAGAAATAGCGTTTCTCGAAAGGCAACATATCGCTGTTGGCATAAGGCACTGCAACACCAACACGGGCATGAAGGGCCAGACACAACGACGACAGCGGACCGGACGGCTTGTCGGGATTCGCACGAAAATCCTCACTCAATGCTACAAGGCGCGTATAATCGACGTCAAACTTCGCATACTGCGCAAAGGCTATGCGGAAAGCTTTATAGTCGCCGTTGTCGTTCTTGGGAAACTTAAAGATGTTTGCCAGACCATAGAGGAGGTTGCCGGCTGTCTCGACATTAGCCTTAAAGGAGTTGAACCTATCGGTATAGGTGATGCCAAAGCCCGTCTTCATGATGAAGAGGTCTTCGTAGTTATATTTCAGGATGGCATTACGGTTGGTATTGTTGTCGAGATAGTCGCGCCTGAAGGTATCAGAAATCCACGGCATTGAGACATAGTTGAGGTCGAGAAAGTCATACTGATAGGACACATTGCCCGCAGTATTTTGCCACCTATAGCGCCACGCACCGGTGAAGACGCGACGGTGGAACTCAGGACGGTTCTGACGGTTGTAGCTTACCACAACCTCCGTCTTTGCATTATGCCGACGCTGATAATTGGTAGAAATCCATGGAGCGATGAAGGTGGGGAAGGTCAGCTTTCCCTCAGTGCCAAACTCGAAATAGTTATTAGTGTCATACCCCTCCAGTCCGCGGATGGCTTCGAAGGCAGCACGCGCAGAGAGACTGAACACCTCGCTCCCGTGAAAGACATTACGGTTTTCGTAGGTCACAGACAGCGCCGCGCCGAAGTCGCCTGAGGTATTGGTACCTTCGGGCTGAACCTGTATGGAATGGGGCTTGCGCTTGGTGAGGTTTACTTGCACATCGAGCGGTATGAGGGCCGACGTGCTGTCGCTCAACAGAGAATCGGCATCAGCAGGCTCCGTAAATGTGATATTGGTAGAACGCACCGCCTGCAGACGCGCAAAACGGTTGTAGGTATCCTGGACCTGCTTGGCGCTATACAATTCACCAGGCTGGAAAATGGTATTGGTATGCAACGTGTTCTTACGAAGGAAATCTGCCCCGTTGTACGTCACCTTATTTATGTAATAACGCGGATGGAGATAGGGGCCCGACTGCGGATTGGGACGATAAAGACCGATATACAATGCCACATCGGCAAGATGATATTGGCGCGAGGTATCGACATCGAATGTCAGCATCTGCTTGTTGAAATTACGATAGCCGTGATTGGTGAGATAGGACGTAAATTTCAACTGCTCCTCTTTCAGCCTGTCAGCCGAAAAAGCATTGCCGCGTGCCAGGTCTCCATTGTAAAATCCACCAGCACGTAAGAGAGAGTCGATGCAAGGGTCTGCCACATCATACCACGCATTACGCACCTTGTACTGATAGTGAGGCGATATGACATAGGCCACCGTCGCCCTGCGGTCACGGATATACATCGCAGTATCGACATCAGCATTGAGGTAACCCTTATTCTCCATCATCTGCTGCAGATTACGCATACTCACCGTCACAAGGGCGGTATCGAGAATTGTACGCTTACGGGAAAACATACTGCCCTGAGGCTTCTGCTGTATGTAATCGAGATATTCGCTGACGTTGACGCTATCATCAACAGAACGCACTACATTACGTTTCAGTATCAGTTCGTCATCCTTCAAACCCTTGAGAGGAGAACAACCCATCATCAGCAAAAAAATTGCCGATGGCAGAAACAGATATAATAAGCGTAAACGTCGCATTTTGCACGCAAAGATATATAAAATAGTTTAGAGTTTCAAGTTTCAGGTTTCAAGTTTCAGGATAAAAAGCCGTATAAAAGAAATAATCCCTCTTTTATTTTGTCGTTTCGTTTTTTTTGAATATCTTTGCAGGCGCTGTGTATATATAAAGGTTATTGGTTATTGACGTGAAACATAGTCTATCTGTCATATTAAAAGTTCTGCTTGGGGTTATTCTGACTCCGATAGTGTTGGTAGTGCTGTTGGCAATAGCGCTATACATACCTGCTGTGCAGAACTGGGCGGTTGACTATGGCAGCAAGGTTGCTTCCGAAAAGACCGGCATGCAGATATCTATCGGCACAATCCACATAGTATGGCCTCTGGACTTGGAGGTGACACAATGTAAGGTGAGGAGTGCCAAGTGGCTCGTACCTTGCGACACTCTACCAGACAGCCCGCAATTTGACATCTACTTGGGACGCGCCACAGTAGGATGGCAGCCCCTTGCCCTGCTGGACAACAATATCGACATCACAACGCTCGAGGCAGACACTGCCAACGTAAATCTGGACCTGAACTACGAAGCACCAGAGGACACTTCGAAGACAGAACTGCCTTACACCATAAACCTCCAGAAGGCGAACATCACAAACGTAAACCTTTGGATGATGATGAAGGGTGACAGCATTCCTGTTGTCGTAAGAGGCATCATGGCAAAAGCAGAGGATGGCGTCTTCGACCTCGGAAAGCAACACTATAGCGTCGGCACCTTCAATGGCGGCGTAAAATATTTTAATGGCTACGGCGCAAAGGTGGACACCCTATCCTTGAATGCTAACGGCATAGACTTCGCAATGCAGGAAAATGCAGACCCTCGCGACACGACGGTGAATATGCAATTAGGCATCAAAGGCATCGGTGCCGGCATCAGAGCAGCAAATTATGACACCTACCGCATAGAGAATCTTAAAGCAAACATAGAAGACCTCTCCTTCGCTCTCGTAAATAGCAAACCGCTGTTCTCGGCTAACATAAAAGAATGCACGGAAACGGTGTTCTTAGGTGAGGAGGTTTCAGGTTTCAGGTTTCAAGATTCTTCGACTAGCGAAGCGGCAAAGCCGATTACAGGCCTGACCTCGACATTGTCGGCGAAGGTAGATATGGACACCACGAGGGTTGTTGTGGATGGTTCGTTGCAGACTTCTGCCAGCAGGATTTCCACACACCTGAATATGGCCCTCAATGCTTTTGACGAAGGTAGCACAGGACCTATTGATGCACGACTGGATGCCAGCATAGGACGCAGCGATGTACTGAAGATTGTTGAGGGATTGAAACTGACGGATGCTGCACCATTGCGTAAATATCTGCCCGTGATGCCAATGACTATCTCGACAGAAGTGCATGGAAATATGCGAAATCTGCATATTCCATTTGTCAAGGCCGACATCCCTACCCTCGCATCTGTAGATATAAGACCGTTCGACCTGTCGTACCCAATGAACTATGACAGTCCGATGTTCAGGGCAAAGGCAAAGGCGAAGGTAAAGACATACAGATATCTCAGGGCACAGGGAGACATTGATGCCACCATCAGCGGTGCCAACATAGACTATATTGCCGACATAAGGACTGACGACGGTGGTAAACTGAAATCCAACGGCACCTTCAACTACAAGACGATGGCATACGACATTGATGCCGGCATGAACAGTTTCAGGATGAACAGCAGCGACTTGCGCAAACTGGGAATGCCAGACCTGCATCAATATGGTCTCGGAGACCTGACACTATCAGGAAAGGTGCATGCCGACACCCGTGTCATAAAAGCTACTCTCAACCCTCGAAGCAAGGCATTGGAAGGAGAGATTCTGCTCGATGCCTTGATGGACAACATGAAGCCAACAGGCATAAAGGCAACAATGTTCACAGATATGAGAAACATAGACCTCTACCAGATGCATCTGGTGGATGTTCCATTGAAGATAGGACTTTGTGGACACTATGACTTTGAGGTGCATCAGAGCGGCATAAAACTGCCAAAGATTCCTGGTTTGCCACGAAGCACCGATGTGTATGACGACATAAGGCTAAACGGCATCATCAGCGACATCACCATAACAGACTCTGCACAGACATTCCATTCTGACGACATAGTATTGGGACTGCTGACACGACGAGACACTACAAGGGCTGACATACATTGTGGCGACTTCGAATCGCTCATCACTATGCGAGGCGGTTACGAATGGCTCATGAGACAAGCCAACGAACTGTCGAAGATATTAAACAAACAGATGAACAACTATGCCTTCAATCAGGCTGAAATAAGGGATGCATTGCCAAAGCTGAACTTCTACCTCAGATGTGGTAAGGAGAATCCTATATCACGCTTCGCAAAATACTACGACATAAACTTCGATAGGGTTTTGGCACGATTCCATGTTTCGAGGGAAAACGGCATCAATGGCGAACTGCGAATGCACAAACTGCAGACAGCAGGATATCAGCTCGACACCATAGGACTGAAGATTAACAGTACCAACCATATACTCGACTCTTTGGGCAACATCATAACACCGATGAAGATGACCTATGCCCTGAGGGTACAGAACTATGAACCAAACGACATCGTCTTTGCAGCACTCGCAGACGGAGAATTATTGGAGCAAGGACTGACCCTGAACACAAACATTTTTGACAACAATAACGAACTGGCATTGAAACTCGGTTTGGAAGCGATGGTGGTCAACGAGGACGATAACGAAAACGAAAACCAAGACGAAGGACGAAAGACGAAAGACGAAAACCAGGGTGACAATAGGAGATTAAGGATTCGTCTTACTCCTGACGAGCCGGTGATAGGATATGCGAAGTTCCACCTCAACAAAGACAACCATATCACTCTCGGAAAGAAAAATGCCATTACTGCCAATGTAAAGATGAGGTCGGACGATGGTATGGGATTAGAACTCATATCTGGTTCGCATGACGCATGGCAGGATTTGACACTGTCGCTGACTCGCATAAACCTCCAGAAGCTGACCAGCGGAATACCATACGCTCCGAAGGTTAGCGGTATGTTGGACGGAGACTTCCATGTCGTGATGAACAGCATGACGGAGATGACTGTATCGACAGATATGAGTGTCGAAAATATGGTGTATGAGAAATCCCCTATCGGAAACCTCAGCACACAGTTTGTGTATATGCCGGAAGAAGAGGGTAACCAACACTATGTTGACGGTACCGTAGCACTTGACGACAGAGAGATAGCAACAATCGTTGGACGCTATAACAACACAACAGAAAACCTGTCGCTGACTGCCGACCTGAAGAAATGTCCTCTCAACCTTATCAATGGTTTCATAGAAGACCAGATAGTAGGATTGGAAGGTACTGCGGATGGCTCTCTCACTGTTCAGGGTACTACAAGCAAGCCGATAGTAAATGGTGAGCTATTCCTTGAGAATGCCAGCCTCATCAGCATACCATATGGTGTGAAGATGCGTTTTGATGACGACCCTGTGAGAATACAGAACTCAAAACTTTTATTGGAAAACTTCCAGGTTTATGCCTCTAACGATAGTCCGCTCATAGCAAGCGGTGAGATTGATTTCGCTGACCTCGATCACATCACTGTAAACCTGAGGATGAAAGCTGAGAACTTCCTGCTCATTGATGCCAAGGAAACGCCAAAGTCAGAAGCCTACGGCAAGGCCTTTGTGAACTTCTATTGCGGTGTGCGAGGCGAGTTGTCAAAGCTAAGGGTAATAGGACGACTGGATGTGCTGCCGTCAACAGACCTTAACTACATTCTGAGAGACTCACCTATTACAACAGATAACCGTCTGAAGGAACTCGTTACCTTCACCAATCTCAGCGATACAACAAATGTCACCACAATAAAACCTGCTGTGGATGGTATGCTGATGAACTTTACTGTCAATGTCATCGATGGAGCGCATGTTAAATGTTGGATTAATGCTGACCACTCCAACTACCTCGACCTTGTGGGAGGTGGTAACCTGAAGATGAAGTATGACTCTGGAGAAATCACCATCACTGGCAGATATACTATCAATGAGGGTGAGATGAAATATTCTCTTCCTGTCATTCCGCTCAAAACCTTCACTATTGCCAGCGGCTCTTGGTTAGAGTTCACGGGTGACCTGCTCAATCCTCGCATGAACATCACGGCAACAGAACGCGTAAAGGCTTCTGTATCCGATAATGGAGCAAACAAGATGGTAACATTCAACTGTGGTGTTGTAATAACAAAATCACTGAAAGACATGGGACTGGAATTCATCATCGAAGCACCAGAAGACCAGGCAATAGCCAGCGAACTGGCAATGATGTCAACAGAAGCGAGAGGAAAGGTGGCAGTAACGATGCTTACCACTGGTATGTATCTCTCTGACAGCAATACCTCATCATTCTCTATGAGTTCTGCCCTGAACAGCTTCCTGCAATCAGAGATAAACAACATTGCCGGCAATGCACTCAAGACGATGGACTTCCAGATGGGAATGGATAAGACTACCAGCGATGATGGTACGATGCATACCGACTACACATTCAAATTCGCGAAACGCTTCTGGAACAACAGACTGAACATCTCTGTTGGAGGAAAGATTTCTACCGGCAACGATGTGTCTGGACAGAATAGGTCATTCTTTGACAATGTCGATGTGCAATACAGACTCTCAGAGACATCTAACCAATATATGCGACTATTCTTCAAGGACAATGTCTATGACTTCCTCGAGGGATATGTCAGACAGTATGGAGCAGGTTATATGTATAAGAGAAAACTGCAGAAGCTGAAGGACCTCTTTTATTCTCCAAAAACAGTAGAACCGCAACGTCTTCCACAACGTCCACAACAATAAAGCATACATGAGACAATATATTCTTTCATACATATGTATCCCCATCTGCCTGCTGTTCCTTGCTGCATGCTCTACTACTTCGCATCTTGAGGAGGGAGAGCAACTATATATCGGCTTGGAGAAGATAGACTGGAAAGGAGAACCGCAAGGACATAACAGTCACTTTGCAGACACAAAAGCGGAGGTGGAGGCAGCACTTGCCACAAAGCCGAATGGTGCACTATTTGGCAGCAGCTATTATCGTACTATTTTCCCTTATGGCTTGTGGATATATAACTCTTGGCACAACAAGGACAGCAAATTTGCTAAATGGCTCACCAGTTCTTTTGGAAAGGCTCCTGTCCTCATGAGCAATGTCAACCCTACCCTACGCGCTTCGGTGGCAGAAAGTGTATTGCAGAATAATGGTTATTTCTCTAGCAACATCACTTACGAAACGACAGATCACGGCAGAAGGGATTCGTCGGGAATGGCAAAGCAGCAAAAAATCAGGTATCATGTAAACTTCGGACATCTATACACTTTGGATACCATCAGCTACTCTAACTATCCGACCGATATATATAACAGAATAATCTATGGTGATTCATTCTCTCCAACCAAGAGAAACAAGAACCTCTCAACCCTTCATAGCGGAGACCCTTTCTCCGTTGTGAGTCTCGATGACGAAAGAACAAGAATTTACCGTCTCTTGAGAAACCACGGATATTACGACTACAAGCCATCATACACCTCATATTTGGCAGACACCGTAGCAACACCAGGTAAGGTACATCTACAGGTTCATCTTGCTGACTCCCTACCCGAGGATGCCTTGAAGAAATGGGTTATCGGAACAACCAATGTGACAATAAAACGCGAGATGAGAGAACAGGTAACAGATTCTGTCTCAACCCGTTTCCTAACGCTGAAATTTGCACGCAAGCATAAAGAGGACAGCATCAAGCCAAAGCCTCCTATCCGACCAAGGATTATTCTTGCTGATACGAAGTTAAGACCTGGTATGCTCTTCTCACAGGATGCCTATGACGAGAGTATCAACGCCTTAGCATCGAAGGGTATATTCTCAAGCATCGATATCTCCTTCAGGAAAAGAATGAATCCAGACGGCACATTGCATACCATTGCCGACTCTGTAGGAGTCAGGCGAGGTAACGACTCCCTCGACACCAGAGCAGGAGCAGGAGTGCTCGATATGTATGTGACAACAGTTCTCGACAAACCATACGACTTTACCTTTGAGGCTAATGGTATCGGAAAGACATCAGGCCGCGTAGGACCCGGTGTGAGAGTGGGTGTTACAAAACGTAACGCTTTTAGAGGAGGAGAGTCGTTGACAATATCAGCAGGAGCGAACTATGAATTCCAAGTGGGAGGAGGACAACACATGGGAAACAGTTATAACTTCGACCTCTCGACAGAAATCACCTTCCCACGACTGCTTTGGCCAAACTTCCTAACGAAATCAAAAAGCGCTCAAGAAAACGGCACAAGAAGATTCAGACGCAGATGGTACACCACTCCTGCAACAATTATATCTGTTTCTGGAGAGACAATACGCAGGGCTGGATTCTTCAGAAGGAATATTCTTTCCGCTGAATTCTCATACCTTTTCCAGCCCACAGCGAACAGTGTGCATCGTTTGTCACCATTGATACTAACTTATGGACGAACAACGGATATAACAGACGACTATTTGGAGAAGGTAAAGAAATCGCCAACAGCCATTATAGCATTAAATGATGAGATGACTCCAAAGATACGCTATACCTATACATACAATTCACCTGTGGCATTTCGCAATCCGATATATTTCCAAGGAACCGTCAGCGAAGCAGGTAACCTATGCGATTTGGGAGCACTCATTAGGGGCAAGAAACTCAACGAGAAAGGCAAGAAGTTATTCGGCACACCATTCTCGCAATTCCTGAAGTTCGAGGCCGACATAAAGAAGACATGGACCATTGGTGGCATTGACAGCCATACCAGTTTTGTGATGCACTTCTACGGAGGCATACTGACAGCATACGGCAATAACAGCATGGCGCCATTCTCAGAACTATTCTATATCGGTGGTGCTAATGATTTGCGCGGTTTCACAATGAGAAATATCGGTCCGGGTGAAGTACACTATGATGACAGAACATTAGCATACCTTAACCACAATGGTGACTGCAAAGCTGTACTGAATCTGGAATATCGTCCACATCTGTTCGGAAGTTTGTACGGAGCTCTCTTCTTGGATGCCGGTAACGTATGGAGCCTGAGACACAGCAATCGTGAATACTACAAGAAAGAAGGGCGTGGAGACCCCGCAAAGTTTGATTTGGCAACAGATATCGGTGTCGGCATAAGATATGACCTCGACTTCTTTGTTATACGTCTGGATTGGGGTTATGCTATTCATACCCCATATCAAAAGGGTTTCTTCAAAGGAAAATTCAGCAGCTCACAAGTGCTCAATTTTGCAATCGGATATCCATTCTAATTAAAAAAATATTCCATGAAAATAAAAGTATGCGGCATGAGAGATGCCGAGAATATACAGCAAGTAATTGCACTTGGAGTTAACATGATAGGCCTCATCTTTTGGCCCAAGAGTCCACGCTATGTGCAAAGTATAAGCACTAATGCCGGCATCATACCAGATTTCAAAAATCCAGCTATAAAAGATATTAACGATGTCTCGTACGTTGGAGTTTTTGTTGACGAAATGCCGCAGAATGTTGTTACACAGGCATACAATTACAAGCTCGACTATATTCAGTTGCATGGTAACGAATCAACTATATATATTGATAATCTGAAAAAAACATTGGTGCCAGACATCCTTCCAAACGTAAAAATCATCAAGGCTCTGAACATCAACGAGGAGTCAGACATCCTTAAATGGAAAACCTACAAAGGACATGTTGATATGTTTCTCTTTGACACTAAAAGCACACAAACCGTTGGAGGAACAGGCAAGCACTTTGACTGGTCGCTGATAAACCTGTATGACGGAAACATTCCTTTCCTGCTTTCAGGAGGCATCGGGCCCGATGATGCAGAAGCCGTAAAGGCATTCAAGCATCCTATGTGTGTAGGCATAGACCTCAATTCCAAATTTGAAAAAGCACCCGGTATGAAAGATGTTGACAAACTAAAAGCCTTCCTAAAAGAATTGTCATAAATAAATACCATATTATTAGGTTGTTTGAGATTTTTTTTATAACTTTGCACGCGAAAATTTTATAACCATTAAAACGAATATAAAAATGAAAGCATTTGTATTTCCTGGTCAGGGAGCCCAATTCCCAGGTATGGGCAAAGACCTATACGAGAGTAATCCTAAGGCAAAAGAACTGTTTGACAAAGCTAATGAAATCTTAGGTTTTGAAATCACAAAAATAATGTTCGAGGGAACAGCAGAAGAGTTGAAGCAGACAAAGGTTACACAGCCAGCTGTATTCCTGCATTCTGTTATCTCTGCCATCTGTCTTGGCGATGCATTTGATGCAGAGATGGTTGGTGGTCATTCTTTGGGAGAGTTCTCTGCATTGGTAGCTGCCGGTGCACTGACTTTTGAAGATGGTTTGAAACTCGTTTCTCAGCGTGCACAGGCAATGCAGAAGGCATGCGAGGCTGCTCCATCAACAATGGCTGCTATCATCGGTCTCGACGATAAGACTATAGAAGATATCTGTGCTTCTATCAGCAAGCCAGGCAACATTGTAGTGCCAGCCAATTATAACAACCCGGGTCAGTTGGTTATCTCTGGTAACAAAGAAGCTATCGCAGCAGCTTGTGAGGCAATGACAGCAGCGGGTGCAAAGCGTGCTCTGCCATTACCTGTAGGTGGTGCTTTCCACTCTCCTCTCATGCAACCAGCTAAGGATGAACTGCAGGCAGCAATAGAGGCTACTACATTCTCTACCCCACGCATTCCCGTATATCAGAATGTTGATGCTAAGGCACATACTGATGCAGAAGAGATAAAGCAGAACCTCATCGCTCAATTGACAGCTCCTGTGAAGTGGACATACGAGGTACAGCAGATGCTGAAGGATGGAGCAACAGACTTCGTTGAGTGTGGTCCTGGCAAGGCTCTTCAGGGAATGATACTGAAGATTGCTAAGGGTATCGAGGGTATCACAATTTCTGGCATTGCGTAAATAG